>JASJBF010000040.1 GCA_030066685.1 Kiloniellales bacterium
GCGTCTTCGGTCAGGCCGGTGATCATCACCGGGTCGTAGCGCCAGACCGCGACCCGCGGCCCATAGCGCGCGGCCAACTCGCGGATCAGGGCGACACCGCGCGCCGCCTCCGGAACGGCCGGTTCCAGGGCACGGGGATAGCCGGTGACCGTGTACTGGACCACGAAGGGCAGGCCCTCGGCCGCCAGGTCCTCGAGGGCCGGCAGGAAGGGGCCGGCGTTGCGGGTCCAGAACACGAAGCCCTCGACCTCGGGCCCGGCCAGGGGCACCCGGTAGGGTGTGCCGCCGTAGGGGTTGGCGACCCGGCAGAAGCCGGCCGCCCTTCGCCGGGCGAACCACTCGGCGTAGAACGCCGGGATGTCGCTGCGGTAGCTGGCCGAGACGATCATGCCGCAGTCAAGGCCACTCGCGGCGGCCCGCCCGGCGGCCCAGCCAGCGGAAGAAGAGGTAGAGCAGGCCGGCGAGGACGGCCAGGCCGGCGCCGGAGTAGCGCAGCGCGTCGCTGGGCCAGATGAACTCTCCGGCCAGGGCCAGGCAGGCGCCGATCACCACGTCGGCGACCAGCACCCAGAGGATGATCCGGTAGATCGGGTCGGGCGGTGGGTTCACGGCGGGCCTCCTCCGGGGCTGTCCGGCGGTTCCAATCCAGCCCAATCTGGTCCCTCCCTGCGGTGCTCGCAAGGCCGCGTCGCGCCCTGGTTCCGGGCGCTGGGACGAGGGCCAAACACCCAAGGAAATTACGGTTTCTGGACATCTCCCTCCTTGCAGGATCGGGGCCCGTGCTTATATATCCGGCGGTAAGTCTCTGATTCTGAGTCACCCAACCAGGGACCCGGGCGCGGTGCTCACCGCCATCGAGGCCGCCGGGCGGTCTGCTGAAACAAGAGGTATGCAATGAGCAAGGTCATCGGTATCGATCTTGGCACGACGAATTCTTGCGTCGCCGTGATGGAAGGTTCCCAGGCGAAGGTCATCGAGAACGCCGAAGGCGTCCGGACCACGCCCTCCATGGTCGCCTTCTCCGAGTCCGGCGAGCGCCTGGTCGGCCAGCCCGCCAAGCGGCAGGCGGTCACCAACCCCGAGAACACGCTCTTCGCCATCAAGCGGCTGATCGGCCGCCGCTACGACGATCCGATGGTCGAGAAGGACAAGGGCCTGGTGCCCTACGAGATCATCAAGGCCGACAACGGCGACGCCTGGGTCAAGGCCGAGGGCAAGGACTACAGCCCGAGCCAGATCTCGGCCTTCATCCTGCAGAAGATGAAGGAGACCGCCGAGGCCTTCCTCGGCGAGACGGTCACCCAGGCGGTTATCACGGTGCCCGCCTATTTCAACGACTCCCAGCGCCAGGCGACCAAGGATGCCGGCAAAATCGCCGGGCTCGAGGTGCTGCGCATCATCAACGAGCCGACGGCGGCCGCCCTGGCCTACGGCCTGGAAAAGAAGAAGAGCGGCACCATCGCAGTCTACGACCTGGGCGGCGGCACCTTCGACGTTTCGATCCTGGAGATCGGCGACGGCGTCTTCGAGGTGAAGTCGACCAACGGCGACACCTTCCTGGGCGGCGAGGACTTCGACAAGCGGATCATCGACTACCTGGCCGACGAGTTCAAAAAGGAGCAGAGCATCGACCTGCGCGCCGACAAGCTGGCGCTGCAGCGCCTCAAGGAGGCGGCCGAGAAGGCCAAGATCGAGCTTAGCTCGGCGACCCAGACCGAGGTCACCCTGCCCTTCATCACCGCCGACCAGAGCGGCCCCAAGCACCTCAACATCAAGCTGACCCGCGCTAAGCTGGAGGCCCTGGTCGACGACCTGGTCCAGCGCACGGTCGGGCCCTGCAAGGCGGCGCTCAAGGATGCCGGCCTCAGCCCCGGCGAGATCGACGAGGTGATCCTGGTTGGCGGCATGACCCGCATGCCGAAGGTCAGCGAGACCGTGAAGACCTACTTCGGCAAGGAGCCGCACCGCGGCGTCAACCCGGACGAGGTCGTGGCGATCGGCGCCGCGATCCAGGGCGGCGTCCTGCGCGGCGACGTCAAGGATGTGCTGCTTCTGGACGTGACCCCGCTGTCCCTGGGCATCGAGACCCTGGGCGGCGTCTTCACCCGCCTGATCGACCGCAACACGACGATCCCGACCAAGAAGAGCCAGACCTTCTCGACCGCCGAGGACAACCAGACCGCGGTGACCATCCGGGTCTTCCAGGGCGAGCGCGAGATGGCCGCAGATAACAAGCTGCTCGGCCAGTTCGACCTGGTCGGTATCCCGCCGGCGCCGCGCGGCATGCCGCAGGTCGAGGTCACTTTCGACATCGACGCCAACGGCATCGTCAACGTCTCGGCCAAGGACAAGGCCACCGGCAAGGAGCAGCAAATCCGCATCCAGGCCTCGGGCGGGCTCGCCGACGAGGATATCGATCGCATGGTCCGCGAAGCCGAGGAGCACGCGACCGAGGACAAGAAGCGGCGCGAGCTGGTCGAGGCCCGCAACCACGCCGAGGCGGCGATCCACACCGCCGAGCGCTCGATCGCGGACGCCGGCGACAAGGTTTCCGCCGGCGACAAGGAGGCCGTCGAGGCGGCGGTCCAGGACCTGAAGTCGGTCAAGGACGGCGAGGACGTCGAGACGATCCAGCAGAAGACCACGGCCTTGGCCGAGGCCTCGATGAAGCTGGGTGAAGCGCTCTACAAGGCGACCCAGGAAGAGTCTGCGGCCGGCGGGCCCGACGCGCCCGGCCAGGGCGAGGCCCAGCCCGAAGAGGGTGTCGTCGATGCCGACTTCGAGGAGGTCGACGACGACAAGAAGGGCAAGACGGCGTAGACGGCCGGCCCCGGATCAAGGGCGCGCAGCATGCCGTTCCTGAGCGAACACAGCGGGCGCGCGGTGCCGCCACTGCACCGCCGCGGCCGCCTAGCGGCCGAGGCCTGAGGGGGCGATGGCGACCCAGGACTACTACGAACGGCTCGGCGTCGACCGCAAGGCCAGCCTCGACGAGATCAAGAAGGCCTACCGCAAGCTCGCGATGCAGTACCACCCGGACCGCAATCCGGGGGACGAGGAAGCCGAGCACAAGCTGAAGGAGGTCAACGAGGCCTACGGCGTCCTCAAGGACGAGCAGAAGCGTGCGGCCTACGACCGCTTCGGCCATGCCGCCTTCGAGAACGGCGGCGCGGGCCCCGGGGCCGGTGGCTTCGACTTCAACTTCGCCAGCGGCTTCGCCGACATCTTCGACGAGATGTTCGGGGACTTCACCGGTGGCGGCCGGCGCGGCCGCGAGGTCCACGGCGCCGACCTGCGCTACAACATGGAAATCTCCCTGGAAGAGGCCTTCGGCGGCAAGGAAGCGGAGATCCGGGTGCCGGCCAGCGTCAGCTGCGACGACTGTCACGGCAGCGGCGCCGAGAAGGGCGCGGCGCCGGTCACCTGCACGACCTGCGGCGGGCACGGCCGGGTGCGCTCCCAGTCCGGCTTCTTCACGGTCGAGCGGACCTGTCCGACCTGCCACGGCAACGGCCGGGTGATCGAGAACCCCTGCCAGGCCTGCGGCGGGGCCGGCCGGGTCCAGCGGGAAAAGACCCTGCAGGTCAACATCCCGGCCGGAGTCGATGACGGGACGCGGATTCGCCTGGCCGGCGAGGGCGAGGCCGGCCTGCGCGGCGGGCCCGCCGGCGACCTCTACATCTTCATCACGGTGGCGCCGCACCGTTTCTTCCAGCGCGGCGGCGCCGACATCCTGAGCAAGGTGCCGATCCCCATGACCACGGCCAGCCTAGGCGGCACCGTTGAGGTGCCCGGCATCGACGGCAAGCGGGTCCGGGTTACGGTGCCTGCGGGCACCCAGAACGCCCATCGCTTCCGGCTCAAGGGCAAGGGCATGTCCGTGCTGCGCAGCAGCCAGCGCGGCGACCACTACATCGAGGTTCAGGTCGAGACCCCGGTCAACCTGACCAAGCGCCAGAAGGAGCTCCTGAAGGAGTTCGAGACGGCTTCCAAGGGCCGCTCGACGAGCCCCGAGTCGGAAGGCTTCTTCTCCCGGGTCAAGGAGCTCTGGGACGACCTCAAGGACTGAACGCACCCGCCGGCCGCGGTCGCCAGATTAACAGGCGGTCCGGGATCTCCTTTTCGGTGTTCTCGCCATCGCGCGTCGGGCCTTGAGATGGATCCCCGCGCAAGCCTCGGCATCATCCATCAGGGCGGCTCTGATGCGGATGCGCCCGGTCCACCTTGATCCGCTTTCCGGTCCGAACCCGGCGCCGGCCGCGTCTCGCGGCTGCGGCTTCACTCCTGCACGCCTTTGTTGTAACCTGGACCCAGACAAGAAGTCTCCTGCCGTCCCCTGGGAGAAGAGGACGGCGGCGCAAGGGGGGAAGGTTATGCCTGGCGGGTCGAGGCGCTTTTGCGGCGCCATAAAAGTTTGTTTCATATTCATTTTATGGATTTCGGTGTCTCTCGGGCTCGGACCGGCGAGCGCCTCGGAACCGAGTTGTGGTCGGCTCCTGGAAGCCGCGTTCATTGAATTCTGGGGGCTGCCCCGAGAGAAACACGAGGTCGACCTCGATTCAAGCAGCGGCCGCTGCACGGCCGACGACGGTTCCGCCTTCAAAGGTGACGTCCCTGGCACCCAGATGGCCTATATCGGCTTTCACGAGTTCGTCGAAGGCCGTGTCTCTGCTGCCATGCGCGCGTGGGAGAGCGGCGCAGGGGACGGCAATACCTTGGCCATGATCGCCCTGGGCGACCTGGCTATCCGTTCCGGGGCTGCCGAGGATCGGATCGACGATGGCTTGAGAAAAGCCTACGGCTGGTACCGCCGGGCGGCCGAAACTGGGGCGCCCCTGGGCATGTCGAAGCTGGCCTGGTTATACGACGAGGGCTATCACGTGGCGCAGGATCCGGCCGAGGCCCTGGCCTGGTACCTGGCCGCGGCCGAGGCAGGAGAGCCGACTGCGATGCACAACGTCGGCTATTTCTTCGCAAACGGCAAGGCGGTTGCGAAGGACATCGACACCGCGATGCGCTGGTACGAATGGGCCGGCCAGGCGGGCTCGGCGGAATCCTATCACAACCTCGGCGTGCTCTACGACGAGGGCCGCGAGGTCTCTAAGGATGACAGCAAGGCCGTTCACTATTACCGGCTCGCCGCCTACGGCGGCTACCCCGAGGCCATGGTCAACCTGGGCTGGATGTACAAGCATGGGGCCGGCGTGGACCGCGACTACGCGGAGGCGATCTACTGGTACGAAAGGGCGATCGACGCCGGTTTCCACGACGCCGGCGCAAACCTGGGCGCGATCTACTACGAGGGCGCGGGAGTCGAGAAAAACCTCGAGACAGCGTTGCGGTACTTCCTTCTGGCCGCAATCGCCGGCAAGCCCGAGGCCATGGCCAACGCGAGCACGGTCTATATGGAAATTGGCGCTTATCGTGCGGCCTACTTCTGGACCGTCCTGGCGACCAAGAACGGCATGAGCCAGATCGCCTTCCGCCTGGTCGAGCTGCAGGCCCTGCTGCCCGATGCGGTCATGGCCGAGACCGAGGCGCAGGCCTTCGCCTGGACGCCGGGCACCCCGCTGCCCGAGCTCTGATACCAAGGAGCGCTGTCCGAAAGCCCACTTCCGTCGTCCCCTGCGATTCGGGGGACGGCCGCGCGACGACGCCTTCATCTGCGATTAATCTTGGTGTAAACTGAAACCGGAAGGTGAATCTGCCGCGGTCGCGTTTGGGCCGCGGGTGGCGGCTCGCAGAAGGGGGACAATCATGATCGACAGGCCAAGACGTATCGGCGTTTCCGCGACTCCTCTCGCTCTGGCCGGCGTCTGCCTGTCCGCGTTGCTCGCCGGTGGTGCCCTGGCGGCGGGGCCGACCTGCGGCCAGGTCATGACCGACACCTTCACCGAGCATTGGGGCCTGCCCCAGGGCGAGGACCGCTACACCGCCGATCTGAACCCGGTGGTGGCGCGCTGCAGCGGCGAGGCGGCCTTCAAGACCGAGCGCCCGGGCACGCGCGACACCTACCTCGGCCTGCAGGAATACGCCAACGGCCGCGACGAGGCCGCGATCGGGGCCTGGCAAAAGGGCGCCGCGGCGGGCGATCCCCTGGCCATGATCGCCCTGGGCGACCAGGAGGTCCGCGCCGGCCTCGAGGAAGGCTGGGCCGAGGATGGCCTGGAGAAGGCCCATGCCTGGTACCGCAAGGCCGCCGACGCGGGCTCGCCGCTCGGCATGTCCAAGCTCGCCTGGCTCTACGACGAAGGCCACCACGTCGAGGCCGACGAGGCCGAGGCGACGGCCTGGTACATGAAGGCAGCCGAGGCCGGAGAGCCGACGGCGATGCGCAAGGTCGGCGACTCCTTCCGGGACGGCAAGGGCGTCGCCCCGGACATTGTGATCGCCATCCGCTGGTACGTCTGGGCGGGCGAGGCTGGCGACGAGATGGCGTTCTACAGCCTTGCGGTCATCTACGACGAGGGCGCCTTGGTTCCCGAGGACGACACCAAGGCGGTCTACTACTACCGCATCGCGGCCCTGGCCGGCGTGCCGGAGGCCATGCTCGGCCTGGGATCGATGTACCACGAGGGGGCGGGCGTCGAGCAGGACTACGAGGAAGCCGCCCACTGGTACGAGAGCGCGATGGACGCCGGCGTCGAGGAGGCGGGCGCCGGCTTGGGCCTGCTGTACTACGAGGGCACCGGGGTCGAGAAGGACCAGGAGGTCGCGCTGCAGTTCTTCGTGGTCGCCGCGGTCGCCGGCCGGCCCGACGGCATGGCCTACGCCAGCCTCGCCTACACCGAGTTGGGTGAGTACGAAGCGGCCTACTTCTGGGCGCTGGTGGCCATAACCTTCGGGGTCATCGAGATCACGCTCCAGGCGCTCGAGCTACGGGAGATGCTGCCCGAGGCGGTCGTCGAGGAGACTGAGGCCCAGGCCGCCGTCTGGACCCCCGGCAGCCCGGCCCCGGAGTTCCAGGCCATCCAGCACTAATCCTGCTTCGGCAAGTAGTCGTCGGACCACTTCAGGACGACGTTGTAGGAGATGCTGACCCGGGTCTCCTCGCTCAGGTTCGGGTGCACGAAGTGGTGCAGGAAGGCCGGCCAGAGCAGGATCAGCCCCGGCCGGGGCCGGATCGTGTATTCCGCCTCGATGTAGGGATCGCGCTTGACCGCGGTCATGTTCACCGCGCCGCGCGGATCGTAGAAGCTGATGCAGCCGGAGCGCCGGTCGCGGCGCCGGCCGATCTCGGCGGAGCCCGCCGGGACCTTCACGTAGTAGGTGCCGCTCAGGTAGGCGTGGGGGTGGTTGTGGGCGTCGTGGTAGTCGCCCAGGCGGTTGACGTTGGCCCAGCCCTGCAGGGACCAGTTCAGCGCGTAGTCCATGCCCAGGTGGCGGAAGTAGTCGACCACCGTCTTGTTGATGCAGTCGCGCAGCCAGGCCACGGCCGGGTGCTCGCCGGCCAGGAGGTTGCCGCCGAGGTAGTCGGTGGTCAGCGCCGCGTTGTCCCGCTCCAGGCCCTCGATTAGGTCGAGCAGGGCCGCGTTCGCGGCCTCGTGGCCGGGCAGCTCGCGCTCGACCAGGATGGTCGGCCAGAGGCTGCGAAACCCGCCGGGGGCGGGGGGATCCGAGGAGGAGACCATGGAGCCAGCCTGCACCGGCTTTGCCGGCCGGACAAGGCGTGCTACATCGCGGCGACGGACAGAGGCAGGGAGGCGCCGCCATGGAGAGCTACAGGATCGGGGTCGTCGGCTGCGCCGGGCGCATGGGGCGGATGATCGCCCGCATCGTCCAGGAGACCGAGGGCTGCGCCCTGTCCGGCGGCAGCGACCGGCCGGACTGCGGCGCGATCGGCAGCGACCTCGGCGTGCTGGCCGGGATCGGCGAGCTCGGCCTGCCGGTCAGCGACGACACGGTGACCCTCTTCGCCCGCTCCGACGCGGTGATCGACTTCACCACGCCCGAGGCCACGGCGGCCCACGCCGACCTCGCCGCGCAGGCCCACGCGGTCCACGTGGTCGGCACCACCGGCCTGGAGCCGGCGCAGGAGCAGCGGATCACCCTCGCCGCCAAGCACACCGCGGTGGTCCGCGCCGCCAACATGAGCCTGGGCGTCAACCTGCTGCTCGGCCTGGTCGAGCAGGTCGCCCGGGCGCTGGACACGGACTACGACATCGAGGTCCTGGAGATGCACCACCGGCACAAGGCCGACGCGCCCTCCGGCACCGCCCTGGCCCTGGGCGCGGCGGCGGCGGCCGGCCGCGGGGTCGAACTGGAGCAGGCCGCGGTGCGCAGCCGCGACGGCATCACCGGGCCGCGCAGGCCGGGCGACATCGGCTTCGCCACCCTGCGCGGCGGCGACGTCGCCGGCGACCACAGCGTGGTCTTCGCCGGGCCCGGCGAGCGCATTATCCTGGAGCACCGGGCGACCAGCCGCGAGGTCTTCGCCAAGGGCGCGGTCAAGGCCGCCCTCTGGGCCAAGGACAAAAAACCCGGCCTCTACTCCATGCGCGACGTGCTCGGGATCTAAGCGGTCGGAGGTTCGCACCCAACACACGACTGTCATCACCGGACTTGATCCGGTGATCAATTGTCCCGCCGCGCCATGGATTGCCGGGTCGCGCGAAGCGGTGCGAAGCACTGTGCTACGTCCCTCAGGCGCCCTGGCAGTGACGGAGGAGTGGTGTCGGGGTCCCGTGCCCGGCCGTGGCCAGGTCTCTCGGCTCCTCACCGCGGCGCCGGCGCGCAGTTGGCCCTGGCCAGGGCCTGGCGCAGGGCGCGGGCCAGGTCGATCCGCTCTTCGGGGGTAAGAAAGCTGCCGACGACCAGGCTGCGGCCGTGGGAGCGTAGGGTCAGCCGGCTTTGGTGGTGAGGGGTGTCGTCGACCAGGACCTGCAGCCAGGTCGAGGGCAGCCGCCAGCGCTGCGCCCGGCCCCAGCTGTCGACCCGCTTGAGGGTCAGGTCGCGCCGGGTCAGGCGCAGGGTTTCGTAAGCCCGTCCGCTGCGGTAGCTGGCCCGGAAGGCGAGATAGATCAGCAGCAGGTCGAGGCCGAGGAAGCCGACCACCGGCCAGGCGCCGACGACGAAGAACATGGCACCGGCTGCGAAGCTGACCAGGCCGATCAGCCCCATCAACAGGACGAAGCCTTCCGGCGGCAGGCTGCGGTGCGGCGTCAGCTCGGCATCGAAGAGCACCTCTTCCGCGCCGGCCTCGCTTTCGGGGTTCCCGATCATGGCTTGGAAGATAGGACTCTGTCAGGAGCCGGTCAAAACCGCCGTCTTGCCCGTTGGCCGGACCCGAGGCCCTGGCTAGACTGCCGGCCATGAAAAAGGCCCAGATCGCTGAGTTCTTCGACCGTCTCGCCGCCGCGAACCCGGAACCGCGCGGCGAGCTGGACTACGTCAACCCCTACACCCTGCTGGTCGCCGTGGTGCTCTCGGCCCAGGCGACCGACGTCGGGGTCAACAAGGCGACCCACGGCCTTTTCAAGGTCGCCGACACGGCGCAGAAGATGGTCGACCTGGGCGAGGCGCGCCTCAAGGACCACATCAAGACCATCGGGCTCTACAACAGCAAGGCCAAGAACGTCATCGCGCTGTCCGGGATCCTGCTCCGGGATCACGGCGGCGAGGTGCCGCGGGACCGGGCGGTGCTGGAGACCCTGCCGGGGGTCGGGCGCAAGACCGCGAACGTGGTCCTCAACATCGCCTTCGGCGAGCCGACCATCGCCGTCGACACCCACATCTTCCGGGTCGGCAACCGCACCAGCCTGGCGCCGGGCAAGACGCCCCTGGCGGTCGAGCAGCTTCTCGAGAAGCGGGTGCCGAAAGAGCGGCGGCTCCACGCCCACCACTGGCTGATCCTGCACGGACGCTACGTCTGCAAGGCGCGCAAGCCGGACTGCCCCGCCTGTGTGGTCCGCGACCTCTGCGCCTACAAGGCCAAGACCACCCTGGAGGCGCCGGCGAAGCCCGCCAAGAAGGCCAGGAAAGCGGGGGCGGGATCCAAGCGCAGCGGCGCCAGCACCCGGCGGGCGCGGGCGCTGCGCGGCTAGATCAAGATCGGCTCAGATTGACTCAATCTGTGCCGTGAATCTTGATCTACTTTAACAGGTTAGAGCATGAGTCACGTGTCACACCGCTGCGGCGTGACACGATCATGCTCTAGGCCTGAGCCGCGCCATCCTCTTCAGTTGTCAGCTGACCGGCTTGTCCTGCCGCTCGCGCAGGAGCTGGTTCAGGCAGGTGCGCGGCTCGGTCTTCAGGGGCACCTCGTCGTCCCGCGCCTCCGCGTGGATCACCCGGTAGGCGCCCTGCTCTTCGTAGAGGAAGACGTCGAAGACGCATTCCGTGCCGACGTACTGCCAGATCTCCGCCGGAGTCTCCCGTCGGACCAGGCGCGGCTCGCCCAGGAGCTTTGACAGCCCGCTGCGGTCGAGGCCGATCAAGGCCTTGGGATCGTGGTCGATGGCCGGCTTGATCGCCGGCGCGGCCGCCAGGATCGGCGGTGTCGGCCCGGTCGGGTCGATCTGGTCCTCGGTCTCGCTGGCCAGGGCCGCGGCGCTTGCCTCCGCGGCGTCGGCGGTTCCCTTCGTCGCCGCGCCGGTCTCCCCGGATTTCGGCGATCCGGTCGCGCAGGCCGCCAGGGTCAAGCCCAGAAGCAGCGCTGCGGCCGTCGGGGTCAGGCGCAGCCCCTCCGTCCCGGAAGCGTTCCGGGTGGCGCACTTGGCCATGCTGTTCAGCTCCTTGCCGATCGTGTCTTCTCAGCCGGTGCCGCCGCCTGCATGCTTCCGTCCGTCGCTGCCGCCTGTACGAATTCCGCCGCCGAAAGGCGCTTTGCCTTGCGCTCTTGTTCATCCTCGTCAAGCTCGACCGTGCCCGAGAGCCGGCCGCCGCGCTCGACCTCCAGTTCGCCGTAGCTGACCTCGCCCTCGACCGAGCCGGTCGCGCGGATCCTCAGGCAGCCGATCACGGTCAGGTCGCCCTGATAGCGCCCGGAGATGTCGGCCTCCTGGATGTTCGCGGTGCCTTTGAAGAACCCGGTGCTGGCAATCTCGAGCCGGCGGCTGTCGGTCAGGGTCGCCTCGACCTTGCCCTCCACGACCAGCTGGTCGCAGGTCTTGATCTCGCCGGACAGGCAGATCTCGCGCCCGACGATCAGCTTCTTACCCTCGGTCTCGCCGCCCGGGAAACCGGCCTCGGAGGCCTCGAAGGGCCGGCGGGTCATGTCGGTGACGCGCGGTCCGCCCAGGTCGCGCTGCGCTTGGCCACCGGTCTCGGCGCCCTGGGTCGCATTGCCGCGCCGCGAGGTGGCCTCCGGACCGCTGCCGGCGGATTTGGCGTCTCCGTGCTTGGATTTGCCGAACATAGTCACTCTCCTCTGGACCTCGATGCCCCCCGGCTCGCACTCTCGGTTCTTGTTAGCACAAAATGCTCAGGCGGTGCGCTCTCTCAAGCGGTGAAAGACGTGCACCATGAAAGCGGTCGCGACCACCGGCGTCACGATGTTGACGATCGGAATCGTCAGCAACAGGGCGACCACCACGCCGGCCAGGAAAACCCGGACCCTCGAGGCCCGCCGCAGGCGCTTGGCCGCCGCCGCGTCGAGCCGCCGCAGGGCCACCACCTCGAAATACTCGCGGCCCAGCAGGTAACCGTTAACCATATAGAACAGGAGAAGGTTGAAGGGCGGTAAAAACAGCAGCAGCAGGTAGAAGGGCAGGGCCAGCAGGTTCACCGCGATGGTTACGGCGGCGAAGACCAGGGCGCTCCAGACCGCCTCGCCCAGGGGCTGGTCGCGGGCCGGCGGCAGCGCCGGGTAGTGCCGCGCCTCGACCGCCGCGGCGACCCGCTCCAGGAACAGGCTCAGGACCAGCCCGATCGCCGCCGGGAACAGAAGGAAGCTCGCAAAGACCACGGCCGCGACGCTGGCGGCATCGACCAGCCACTCGGCCAGGCCGCGCAGCCAGGAGTCGCCCTCGCCCGCGAAGATCCATTCGCTCAGGAGGTCGCCGCCCCACATCAGCAGGTAGGAGGCGACGAAGGACAACGCCGCCAGAACCGCCAGAGCGGCCAGGATCGCGACCAGGACCAGGCCGCGGATCCGGGGATCGCCCAGTTGCCCGAAGGCCTTTGCCAGCTGCGAGAACATGGCCGGGGGTGTAGCCCGCCGCGCCTGGTGCAGCAAGAGCCTTACCTGGGACGCGGAAGGCTGCGGCCCGCGCCGCGGCTCTTGGCGCCGCTTGTGGCCCTCGGGGGCCGGCGATACACTCCCGCCGCCTGCCACGTGAACCACCGAGAGCCGCCATGCCGGAACTGTCCTTCGATGTCGTCGGGATCGGGAACGCGATCGTCGACGTGCTGACCCAAGCCGACGACGCCCTGGTCAAGGCCCAGCAGTTGCCCAAGGGCAGCATGACCCTGATCGACGGGCCCCGGGCGGAGGAGCTCTACGATCAGATGGGCCCGGCGCGGGAGGTCTCCGGCGGCTCGGCGGCCAACACCCTGGCCGGGGTCGCCTCGCTGGGCGGCCGCGCCGCCTTCATCGGCAAGGTCCGCAACGACCAGCTGGGCGGAATCTTCCGCCACGACATCCGCGCCGCCGGGGTGCACTTCGAGACTCCGCCGGCGACCTCCGGCCCGCCCAGCGGGCGCTGCCTGATCTTCGTCACCCCGGACGCCCAGCGCACCATGGCGACCTTTCTCGGCGCCGCGAACGAGCTCGGGCCCGAGGACGTCGATGCCGAGGTCATCGCGGCCGCCAAGGTGACCTACATGGAGGGCTACCTCTTCGACCCGCCGGCGGCCCAGAGGGCCTTCGTCAAGGCGGCTGAGATCGCGCGAAGCGCGGGCCGCAAGGTCTCTCTGACCCTGTCGGATCCCTTCTGCGTCGAGCGCCACCGGGCGGCCTTCCGCGACCTGGTCGAGCACCACATCGACATCCTCTTCGCCAACGAACACGAGATCTGCGCGCTCTACGAGGTGGCCGACTTCGACGCCGCCCTGCAGGCGGTGCGCAGGCACTGCGAGGTCGCGGCCCTGACCCGCAGCGCGCGCGGCTCCGTGGTCCTGGCCGGCGACGAGGTCCACGTGGTCGACGCGGCGCCCCTGGACCGCCTGGTCGACACCACCGGCGCCGGCGATCTCTATGCGGCCGGCTTCCTCTTCGGCTACACCCGGGGCGATTCGCTCTACGACTGCGGGCGCATCGGCGCCATCGCCGCCGCCGAGATCATCTCGCACTTCGGGGCCCGGCCCGAGGTCGACCTGGCCCGGCACCTCGAAGACTGCATGGCCGCCCCAGGTGACTGAGGCCCAAAGCGCGGCGAGGCCCCGAACCGCAGAGGCCGGCCGCAGCTGGCGCGAGTCCCTGGCGGTCTACGCCCACCGCCGGGTCATCGCCATGGCCTTCCTCGGCTTCTCGGCGGGCCTGCCGTTTCTGCTGATCTTCTCGACCCTGTCGTTCTGGCTACGCGAGGCCGGCATCGAGCGCAGCACGATCGGCTTCTTTTCCTGGGTCGGCATCACCTTCTCGATCAAGGTGCTCTGGGCGCCGGTCGTGGACCGCACGGCGATACCGGTGCTGACCTCTACGCTCGGCAAGCGTCGCTCTTGGATCTTGGCGGCCCAGCTTGGAATTGCGCTGGCCCTCCTGGGGATAGCTGCGATCGATCCGGCGCAGAACACGGCGGCGATTGCGATCCTGGCGTTGGCTGTCGCCTTCTGTTCCGCGACCCAGGATATCGGTATCGATGCCTACCGAATCGAAGCCGTGGAAGAAGACCTTCAAGGCGCCATGGCGGCGACTTACCAGCTTGGCTACCGGATTGCCCTGCTCGCCGCCGGCGCTGGCGCGCTCTACGTTGCAGATTTTTTCTCCTGGCCAGCGGCCTACGTCACCATGGCCAGCTTGATGATGGTCGGAATCATCACGGTGCTCATCGTGGGCGAGCCCAAAGTCGTTCGCGACGAGGCAACGCTTCTGAGAGAGGCAGAGCTCAAGGACGCGGTGCACCGGCGCATTGCCGCATCCGGTCGCAGCCAACGTCTGCTCGACTGGATCGCCGTCGCCGTCGTCGGTCCACTGGTCGACTTCTTTCGGCGCAATGGTCAACTCGCAATCATTATCTTGGCCTTGGTTGGCTTCTATCGTCTGTCCGACATCACCATGGGAATCATGGCCAACCCCTTCTACGTCGACGTCGGGTTCACCAAGTCCGAGGTCGCTTCGATCTCCAAGGTCTTCGGACTCTTCATGACGATTCTCGGCGCCTTCCTGGGCGGGTTGCTGGTCGCGCGTTTCGGCATCCTGCGCCCGCTGCTCCTGGGCGCCGTCCTCGTGGCCACGACGAACCTGCTCTTTGCCTGGCTCGCCGCGATCGGCGAACCCAATGTCGCGTTCCTCACCGTCACGATCAGCGCGGACAACCTGAGCGCCGGCCTCGCAGGCTCTTCCTTCATCGCCTATCTTTCGAGCCTGACGAACCGCGCCTACACCGCGACGCAGTACGCACTTTTCTCCTCGCTGTTCACTTTGCCGGGAAAGGTCGTGGGCGGGTTCTCCGGTGTGGTCGTTGACGCCCACGGCTATGTCGATTTCTTCATCTATGCCTCGATTCTGGGGCTGCCGGCGATCCTGCTGGTGATGTATTTTCTGCGCCGGGAACGCAGGGAGCTGGAGCGCAGCCGAAGTGCCGTCTGACGAGCGACTCGAGATCTTTCAGGGCGACATCACAACCCTGGACGTGGATGCCATCGTCAACGCCGCCAACGACCGCTTGGCGCCGGGCGGCGGGGTCTGTGGGGCGATCCACCGCGCGGCGGGGCCGGAACTGGCCCGGGCCTGCCGGGCGCTGGGCGGCTGCCCGACCGGCGAGGCCCGGATCACGCCGGGCTTCGATCTCGCGGCCCGCCACGTGATCCACGCCGTGGGGCCGATCTGGCGCGGCGGCGACCAGGGGGAAGAGGCGGCCCTGGCCGGCGCCTACCGGAGCTCTTTGGCGCTGGCTGCGCAAGCGGGCCTCGCCTCGATCGCCGTCCCGGCGATCTCGACAGGGATCTACGGCTTCCCGCTGGACCGGGCGACGGAGATCGCGGTCGCCACCTGCCGCGCGCACCTGGCGGGCGAGACCAGCCTCGAGCGGGTCGTCTTCGCGGTCTTCGGCGCCGAGGCCGAGGCCGCCTACCGCCGCGTCCTCGGCCGCTGACCTCTCCGGCAGACGATGCAGATCCTGCTCGACGTCGTCGTCGACATCACTCTGCCCGTGGTCCTGATCGCCGCCTTCGGCTTCGTCATGCAGCGTCGCGTCGGCTTCGATATCGCGACCCTCAACCGCCTGCTGATCTACGTCACACTGCCCTGCTTCCTGGTCCACAGCCTGGCGACGGCGGAGCTGCCGCTGTCCCAGGTCCGGACCACGGCGATCTTCACCGTGGTGCAGTTCTTCGTCCTGCTCGGCGTTGGCTGGCTGGTCGCCAGGGGCGCGGGGCTCGCCGCCGGGGCCCGGCCGGTGGTCGCGCTTTCGGCGGCCTTCGCCAACTCGGGCAACTTCGGCATCCCGGTGATCGAGCTCGCCTTCGGCCCCGCCTACGTGCTGCACCAGGCGGTGATCACGGCCATCCTGGGGATCCTGATCCTGGTCGTGCTGCCGGTCATGCTGGCCGAGGGCCGGCTCAGCCTTCTCAGCGCGCTCAAGGAGCTCTTCGCCACCCCGCTGATCCCGGCCGTGGCCCTCGGGCTGCTGCTCAACGCCTTCGACCTAGCCCTGCCGCGGGTCGTCGCCCAGCCGCTGCAGGTTGTCGGCAGCGCCTACGTCGCGGTCGCGCTTTTCGGCCTGGGCGCCCAGCTCGCGGCCAGCGGCTGGGCGATCTCCGGCCGGGCGGTGGCCTGGGGCGTGGTCTTGCGGCTTTGCGTGGCGCCCCTTCTGACCACCCTGGCGGTCCTGCTTCTGCCCGGCCTGCCGGTCGAGCTGCGCGACCTGCTGATCGTGGGCAGCTGTGTGCCGGTCGGGGTCCTGCTGGCGATCTTCTGTGCCCAGTACGGCCGGGGCGCGGAGCTCGCCTCGGCCACGGTCGTGGTCTCGACCGTGCTGAGCCCGGTCGTGATCACCCTGGCAGTCGTGATGACCCGCGCCTACTAGGGCATTATCCGATCAGATGGAATCGCTTTGCGATCCATCTGGCCGGATGTAATGCCCTCGTTTCAACGTGTTAGCGCACTACTCCCGGCCAGACGCGAATGCGTCTGATCGGGAAGTGCGCTAGACGCCGACTGGTCAGACCCGGCCGACGACGTTGGGGCGGTCGAGCGCGTAGCCTGCGGCACGCACGGTGCGGATGAGGTCAGGCTCCTCGTCGGCGTTGAGTGCCTTGCGCAGGCGGCGGATGTGGACGTCGACGGTGCGCGGCTCGACGTAGATGTCGCGGCCCCAGACCGCGTCCAGAAGCTGCTCCCGGCTGTAGACCCGGCCTGGCGAGCGCAGCAGGTGGCGCAGCAGGCGGAACTCGGTCGGACCGAGCCGGACCTCGCGGGCGCCGCGCCGGACCCGGTGCGCGGCCAGGTCCATGATCAGGTCTTCGAACTGCAGGATCTCGCTGGCCACGGCCGGCTGGGCGCGCCGCAGCACGGCGCGGATCCGGGCAATCAGCTCGGCCGGCGAGAAGGGCTTGGTGATGTAGTCGTCGGCGCCGCTGTCCAGGCCGCGCAGCTTGTCGGTCTCCTCGCCGCGGGCGGTCAGCATGATGATCGGCACCTCGCGCGCCCCGTTGTGGCGGCGCAGCTGGCGGCAGACCTCGAGGCCCGAGAGGTGCGGCAGCATCCAATCCAGCAGGATCAGTTCCGGCGTCTCTTCCTTGACCGCAAGCAGGGCCTCCTCGCCGTCGTGGGCTTCGGCAACGCGGAAGCCCTCGCGTTCGAGGTTATAGCGGAGCAGGGTGACCAGGGGGATTTCGTCTTCAACGATCAGAATCAACGGTGTCATGCCTCAGATGTTCCGCTGTCGTCCTTGCCGCGCGCGCTCTTCAGGGTTTCGACCACGCCGGGCTCCGGCGGCTCCACGACGGAGAAGCTCGAAGTATCGGCCTTGGGCCGTCCGAAGGTGATCCGCTCGCCGGTGTCCAGGTAGTAGATGTATTCCGCAACGTTGGTCGCGTGGTCGCCGATCCGTTCGATGTTGCGCGCGACGAAGAGCAGGTGGGTGCCCGGCGTGATGTCCCGCGGGTCCTCCATCATGTAGGTCAGGAGCTCGCGGAACAGGCTGGTGTACATCTCGTCAACTTCCTCGTCGCCGCGCCAGACCTCGAGGGCCTTCGCGCCGTCGCGCTCGACGTAGGCGTCGACCACCTTCTTGATCTGGGACTGGACCAGCCGCGCCATGCGCTTGGGCGAATGCAGGGAGCGAATCGGGCGCATCTGGCTGAGCGCCATGGCCCGCTTGGCGATGTTGCAGGCGTAGTCGCCGATGCGCTCCAGGTCGGTCGCGACCTTCAGGGCGCAAAGCACCTCGCGCAGGTCGACCGCCATGGGCTGGCGCAGGGCGAGCAGGCGGATCACCAGCTCGTCGACTTTCTGCTCGAGGACGTCGACCTCCTGATCGGATTCGATGATCCGCTGCGCCATCTCGCTGTCGCGCCTGGTCAGGGCCTCGACGGCGCCGGACAGCTCGGCCTCGACCATACCGCCCATGCGCACGATCGTGCGGCGCATCTCCTCGAGCTGTTCGTCGAAGGCCTTGACGATGTGATCGGCTGGCTTGGTCACGGCGACCTCCGTGTCGGGGATTCGGGCTGGATCAACCGAAGCGGCCGGTGATATAGCCCTGGGTCCGCTCGTCCTTGGGATTGGTGAAGATCTGCTCGGTCTCGCCCTGCTCGACCAGGTTGCCCAGGTGGAAGAAGGCGGTGCGCTGGGAGACCCGCGCGGCCTGCTGCATCGAGTGGGTCACGATGACGATGGTGTAGTTCTCCCTGAGCTCGTCCATCAGCTCTTCGATCCTTGCGGTGGCGATGGGATCGAGGGCCGAGCAGGGCTCGTCCATGAGGATCACTTCGGGGCTGACCGCGATCGCCCGCGCGATGCAGAGGCGCTGCTGCTGGCCGCCGGACAGGCCGGTCCCGGGCTGTTCCAGGCGATCCTTGACCTCCTCCCAGAGCCCGGCCTTGCGCAGGCTGGTCTCGACCACCTGGTCCAATTGGGCCCGGTTGTCGGCCAGCCCGTGGATGCGCGGACCATAGGCGATATTGTCGTAGATGGATTTCGGAAAGGGATTGGGCTTCTGGAAGACCATGCCGACCCGGGCGCGCAGCTGCACGACGTCGAGCTTGGGATCGTAGATGTCGTTGCCGTCGAGGGTGATACGGCCGTCGACCCGGCAGCCCTCGATCACATCGTTCATTCGGTTCAGGCAGCGCAGGTAGGTCGACTTGCCGCAGCCCGAGGGCCCGATCAGGGCGATCACCTGGTTGGCGTTGATGTCCAGGCTGACGTCCTTGAGGGCCTGCTTCTGGCCGTAGTAGACGCTGACCTCGCGGCTCACCATCTTCACCGCGGCCGGCTCGGGCTCGGCGGCGCTAGGCGGCAGGTTCCGGTTCGCGCTTTCGGCAGCGACGGTCGTCTCGACTGCGGCCATCGGTCTTCTCCTCCTACCAGCGGCGTTCGAAGCGCTTGCGCAGCAGCACAGCCAGCGCGTTCATGAATATCAGGAAACCGAGCAGGACCATAATCGCCGCCGAGGTGCGCTCGACGAAGGCGCGCTCGGGGCTGTCGGCCCAGATGAAGATCTGCACCGGCAGGACGGTCGCCGAATCGTCGATCCAGCCCGGGATGTCGACGATGAAGGCGACCATGCCGATCATCAGGAGCGGCGCGGTCTCGCCCAGCGCCTGGGCCATGCCGATAATGGTTCCGGTCAGGATCCCGGGCATGGCCAGCGGCAGGACATGGTGGGTCATGACCTGCAGCTTGGAGGCGCCGACGCCCAGCGCCGCCTCGCGGATCGACGGCGGCACCGCCTTGATGGCCGCCCGCGCCGCGATGATGATCGTGGGCAGGGTCATCAGCGCCAGCACCATGCCGCCGACCAGTGGCATCGAGCGCTCCAGCCCGACGTAGCGGCCCACGGGGCCGAGGAAGACCGCCAGGCCGAGCAGGCCGAAGACCACCGAAGGCACGGCCGCCAGGTTGTTGATGTTGACCTCGATCAGATCGGTCCAGCGGTTCTTGGGCGCGAACTCCTCCAGGTAGACCGCGCTCAGGACCCCGATCGGGAAGCTGAGCGCCAGGGTCACGAGCAGGGTCAGGGCTGAGCCGACCACGGCGCCCCAGATGCCCGCCTGCTCGGGCTCGCGGCTGTCGCCCCTGGTAAAGAAGACGGTGTTGAAGCTGCTGCGCAGCTCGCCCCCGGCGTCCAGGGCGTCGAGCCAGGCGATCTCCTGGTCGCTGACCCGGCGGTCCGCCTCCAGCACATTTCGGTCGATCTTGCCCTTGTTGAAGCTGTCGACGTCGTCCGAGGTCAGAACCCAGACCCGCTGCGTGCTGCCGATGATGCTCGGATCCGAGAGCACCATGTCGCGCAGGGTCGTGTCGGCGCCAGAGGACAGCAGGCGGCTCAGCTTGCGCCGCTCGCGCCGTTCGGACACCTCGGGGAAACGGTCGCGGATCGCCGTGCGCAGCAGCCTCTGGTAGTCGCCCAGGGCAAGAACCTCGGGATCGCCTGTGCCCTCCGGGTCGATGGCCTCGCCATCGAAGGTGATCTCCAGTGCGACCTCGGTCTGCCAGAAGGCCGTGTAGCCCTTGCTGACGATGCTGACCAGCAGCAGCGCCAGGACGCCGATCGCGGTGGCGATTGCCAGGGCGCCGTAGAAGCGGAAGCGGCGCTCGGCGGCGTAGCGGCGCTGCAGGCGCTTGTCCCAGGCGCTGGACCCGATCTTGTCCGACAGGGGAACGGCGGTGTCAGTCATACTTCTCTCGGTACTTGCGGACGACGTGAAGGGCCACGACGTTGAGCGCCAGCGTGACGGCGAAGAGCATCAGGCCCAGGGCGAAGGCGGCCAGGGTCTTGGCGCTGTCGAACTCCTGGTCGCCGACCAGCAGGGTCACGATCTGAACCGTGACCGTCGTCACCGCCTCCAGCGGATTGGCGGTCAGGTTGGCGGCCAGGCCGGCGGCCATGACCACGATCATGGTCTCGCCGATCGCACGGCTGACCGCCAGCAGGACGCCGCCGACGATGCCGGGCAGGGCGGCCGGCACGATCACCTGCTTGATGGTTTCCGCCTTGGTGGCACCCAGGGCGTAGGCGCCGTCGCGCAAGGATTGCGGCACCGCATTCATGACGTCGTCGGACAGTGAGGACACGAAGGGAATGATCATGATCCCCATGACCATGCCCGCCGCCAAGGCGGACTCCGAGGACACGGTCAGGCCCAGGCTTTCGCCGAAGTTGCGAAAGAAAGGCGCCACCGTCAGGGCAGCGAAGAAACCGTAGACCACGGTGGGCACGCCCGCGAGAACCTCGAGCACCGGCTTGACCGTGGCCCGGATCTTGGGTGTCGCGTACTCCGACATGTAGATCGCGGAGAACAGACCAATGGGCACCGCAACAAACATCGCGATGACCGTGATCAACAAGGTGCCGGCGAAAAGCGGGATCGCGCCGAAGGCCCCGGAGGCGCCGACCTGATCGGCCCGCAGCGCGGTCTGCGGGCTCCAGTCCAGGCCGAAGAGGAACTCGGACACCGGCACCTCGGCGAAGAAGCGCAGCGCCTCGAACAGCAGGGATCCCACGATGCCGATGGTGGTCAGGATGGCGATGGTCGAGGCCACCTGCATGGTCACCATGGCGACCCGCTCGACGCTGTTGCGGGCCCGCAATTGCGGCAGCACGCGCTGCCGGGCCAGGCCGAGCCCGCCGATGGCCGCGGCGAGCATGACCCCGAAGACGGCGAGGCGGCCGATGTCGCGAAAGCTGGCGTAGGACTCCGCCGCGGCGATCAGCTCCGGATCGGCGGCGCGGCTGGTGGCGTTGCCGGACGCCAGGTTCTTGATGTCGGTGATCAGCAGAGAGAGCTGACCTTCGCTCATGGTCGCGGCGCTGGCGGGAAGATTGGCCGAAAGCACCCAGCCCGCGATGATCGGCTCGAGAACCAGCCAAGCCAAGGCCACCAGCAGGGCCGGCAGGCCGCACCAAAGGGCGACGTAGAAGCCGTAGTAGTGCGGCCGCGAGTGGAGCGTATGCGCAAAGCCGCCGGCCGTCACCAGGGCGCGGCTGCGCCCGAGGTAGAACCCGAAGGCGCAGAGCACACCGAAGGTGGCGAGGAAAACGAGAGCTCCCATTCCGCCCGTCTTCTCATTCCCGGCGCCGGCCCGGTTTTATGGGTCTCGGCGCCCCCAAATGCCCAAGAGAGTGACTTCCGCGAACCGCAATAAACTAGTGTGCGGTGACGCGGGACCGGCCGAACGCCGGCAGCCGCGAGAACGCTCTCGGCTGCCGACGCTCGCCCCGGCGGTTACATGGACAGCGGCGCCAGATTGCGCGCACCCTCCGCGACCGTCTTGCGATCGGCGGTGGGCAACGGGATCAGCCCCTTGTCGACCAGATAACCTTCGTCGCCCCAGGCCTTGTCGCTGGTGAACTCGGCCACGTACTCGGCGATGCCGGGAACCACTCCGACATGCTGCTGCTTGACGTAGAAGTAGAGCGAACGCGAGACGCCGTACTCGCCGCCGGCGATGTTGTCGAAGGTCGGCTGGGCGCCGTCGACGGTCGCGCCCTTGATCTTGTCGCCGTTCTGGTCGAGGAAGCTGAAGCCGAAGATGCCGATGGCGTTGGGATTGGCCTCGAGCTTTTGGACGATCAGGTTGTCGTTCTCGCCGGCCTCGATGAAGGCGCCGTCCTCGCGGATGGTGTGCGCGGCCGCCTTAAAGGCCTTCTTGTCGCTCTTGCGCAGCGCGGCCAGGGATTCGAAGCCCTTGGCGCCGCCTTCCATGGCCAGCTCGACGAAGGCGTCGCGGGTGCCGCTGGTCGGCGGCGGGCCCAGAACCTCGATCTTGCTGTCGGGCAGCGCGGGATCGATGTCGCTCCACTTCTCGTAGGGATTTGCGACCATCTTGCCGTCGACCGGCAGTTCCTTGGCCAGGGCCATGAAGATCTGCTTCTTGGTCAGCTTCAGCGCCGGGCCGCTCTTGGCGTTGGCCAGCACGATGCCGTCAAAGCCGATCTTCACCTCGGTGATCTTGATGCCGTTCTTGGTGCAGGTCTCGAACTCGGACGACTTGATGCGCCGCGAGGAATTGGTGATGTCGGGGTGCTCGACACCGATGCCGCTGCAGAACAGCTTCATGCCGCCGCCGGAGCCGGTGCTCTCGACCACCGGGGTCTTGAACTTGGTGGTCTTGCCGAACTGCTCGGCGACGGCGGTGGAGAAGGGAAACACGGTCGAGGATCCGACGATCCGGATCTGATCCCGTGCCGCGGAGGGGGCTGCGAAGGCCGCGGTCACCATGCCGGCAAGCATGGCCACAGCGAGAGACTTCTTGATCACGAGATGTACTCCCAGGTTTTCAATCTCTTGTTGGGGCCCGAAGACGCGGGGAACGGGCATCGTTCCTCCCATGCCCTGGCCATGCGCTGACCAGTCCTGCAATCCGCTCGGACGCGCCGACGGTATTCGGGCACGGCGATGGAATTACTACAATTATGTTACAGTTTTTTGACGGCCCCGACCGGGCGTCCGCCGCTTTGATCTGCGCTTCCCGCAGGGCAGCTATTCCGCCGCAGGCTGGGCGCTGCGACCGACCTGCGCCGGCGCGTTGCCGGCCAGCGGCAGCTGGATCGAGAAGCACGATCCCTCGCCCGGCTGGCTTTCGATGGTCAGCCGACCGCGATGGCGGTTGGCGATGTGCTTGACGATGGCTAGGCCCAGGCCGGTGCCGCCGAGGGCGCGCGAGCGGGCCTTGTCGACCCGGTAGAAGCGTTCTGTCAGGCGCGGGATGTCGGCGCGAGCGATGCCTTCTCCCTGGTCGATGACCGAGACCTTGACCCCGGCGGAGTCTTCCCGGCCGCTGATCTCGCTTGGGATTGCGACGGGCGCCACGACCACCCGGACCTCGGTCTGCGGCCGGCCATACTTGACCGCGTTGTCGACCAGGTTCTGGAACAGCTGGTTCAGCTCGTCTTCGTTGCCCAGAACCTCCGGCGCGCCCTCCAGCTCGAGCTGAATGCGCATCTGCTTCTTGCGGGCCTGGATCTCCAGGGCGCTGACGGTGCTGCGCAGGATCTGGCCCAGATCGACCCGGTCCTTGGGCGGGGTGTGCTCGTCCAGCTCGATCCGCGACAGCGACAGCAGGTCCTCGATCAGGCGGGCCATGCGCTGGGCCTGCTCTTCCATGATCGACAGGAAGCGGGCCCGCGCCGTCGCGTCGTCGCGTGCCGGGCCGCGCAAGGTCTCGATGAAGCCGACCAGGCTGGCCAGTGGCGTGCGCAGCTCATGGCTGGCATTGGCGACGAAGTCGCCACGCAGGCGCTCCGCCCGGCGGATCGCCGTCAGCTCGTGCAGGCTGAGGACCGCAGCCTCCTCGCCGGCACCGTCGAGCGGGATCAGCCGCGCCTGGAAGGAGCGTTCGATCGCGCCGGGCAACTGAAACTCGACGCCCGCAACGGTCTCGCCCCGGCAGGCGCGCTCCGCCGCCTCCACGACCCCGGGGTGGCGCAGGATCTCGACCAGGCCGCGGCCCTCCCTGCGTTGGCCGAAAAGCGCCTCGGCCGCGGTGTTGAGGCGCAGCAGGCGGGTCTCGGCGTTGAGCAGGATCATCGGATCGGGCAGGGCCGAGAGCACGGCCTCGCTGCTGGCCAGCTTCGCGTGCAGGGCCGCCTCGCGCTGACGCAGCCTCTCGTCGGCCTCGGCGACCGCAGGTTCCAGCGGTGGCCCGATCCGCGTCGACAGGGCCTCGTCATCGGAGAGGTCTTGCGTACCGCTCTCCGCCAGGTGACGGATCCTCTGCAGCAAGCGCTCCAGGCGACGCAGCTGCCAGGCGGCGACCGGCGCGCTGGCCAGCAGGATTGCGGCGACGGCGGCCAGGGCCGCGACCCAGCCGACCTGACCGGCGGCCAGCAGGATCGCCAGGGCCAGCACGCCGGGTGCCGCGACGACCAAAGTCGCCTGAATCCTCTGACTGAAGGCGCCGGAGCGTCTCACCATGGTTTGCGCCTGGCCTCTGTCGAGCGGCCGTCCCTGGGGTCCGGCCACAAAGCCGCCCTTCCGTTCAGACTAGTCGCCCCTTCGCACTTCGGGCAACATCCCCGGGCGGCTATTCCGCGCCGACGGCCTCATAGGCGGCGATTGCGGCGGCTGTCACCATCTCGTTGACGGTCGCTCCGGTGGTGACGATCTGGGCCGGCTTGGACAGCCCGATCAGCAGGGGGCCGATCACCGTGCCGCCGCCCAGGAGCTGCAGCAGCTTGCCGGAAATGTTGGCCGAGTGCAGCGCCGGCATGACCAGGACGTTGGCCGGGCCGGTCAGCCGGCAGAAGGGATAAAGGTTGGTCATCAAGGTGTGGTCCAGGGCAACGTTGGCCTGCATCTCACCGTCGTACTCGAAATCGACGTCGCGTCCGTCCAGGACCTGCACGGCTTCGCGGATGCGCTGCGCCTTCTCGCGCATGGGATTGCCGAAGTTGGAGAAGGACAGCAGCGCGACCCGGGGCTCGTGGCCCATGGCACGGGCCTGTTCCGCGCTCTGGATCGCGATGTCGGCGAGCTGCTCGGGGGTCGGCAGCTCGTGGACCGAGGTATCCGCGAGAAAGACCGTCCGATTGCGCTGGGCGAAGATGGTCAGGCCGAAGGCCCGGTGCCCGGGCTTGGGATCGATGACCCGGCGCAGGTCGTCGAAGGACACGCCGAAGCTGCGGGTCAGGCCTGTGACCATGCCGTCGGCGTCGCCCTTGGCAACCATGCAGGCGGCGAAGACGTTGCGGTTCTGGTTCACCATGCGCTGGCAGTCGCGGTAGAGCTTGCCCTTGCGTTGCAGGCGCGCGTAGAGGAACTGGGTGTAGGCCTCGTTGCGCTCGGACAGCCGCGCGTTGTGGATCTCCAGGTTGTCGATGGCGACGCCCATGGCCTGGGCCGCCTCGGCGACCTTCTCCTCGCGGGCGATCAGGACCGCCTGGCCGTAGCCGGCGTTCTGGTAGGCCAGCGCGGCGCGGATCGACTTCCGCTCCTCGCCCTCGGCGAAGACCATGCGCTTGGGATGCGCCTGGACCCGGTCGAAGATCAGCTGCAGCGAGGCGGCCGAGAGGTCGAGGCGAGCGGAGAGCTGCTTGCGGTAAACCTCAATGTCGGCCGGCGGCTTGCGCGCGACCCCGGTCGCCAGCGCCGCCTCGGCCACCGCCTTGGGCACGGCGACGATCAGGCGCGGATCGAAGGGCGCCGGGATGATGTAGTCCGGGCCGTAGCGCAGGCGCCGTCCGGCATAGGCCCGGTCAACCTCGTCCGGCACATCCTCGCGGGCCAGCTTGGCCAGGGCTTCGGCGGCGGCGATCTTCATCTCCATGTTGATGGTCGAGGCGCGGACATCGAGGGCGCCGCGGAAGATGTAGGGGAAGCCGAGCACGTTGTTGACCTGGTTCGGATAATCCGAGCGCCCTGTGGCGATGATCGCGTCGGACCGCACCTCCTTGACCGCTTCGGGTGCGATCTCCGGGTCGGGGTTGGCCATGGCGAAGATGATCGGCTTGTCGGCCATGGAACGCACCATGTCCTGGCTGACCGCGCCCTTGACCGAGAGCCCGAAGAAGACGTCGGCGCCCTCGAGGGCGTCGGCCAGGCTGCGCGCCTCGCTCGGCACGGCGTGGGCCGATTTCCACTGGTTCATGCCGGCCTCGCGGCCCCGGTAAATCACGCCCCGGGTGTCGCAGAGCAGGATGGCTTCGTTCGGCACGCCCATGGCCTTCAGGAGCTCGGCGCAGGCGATGCCGGCCGAGCCGGCACCGTTGATCACCATCCTGATGTCCTGGAGCTTGCGGCCGGTGAGCTGGACCGCGTTGATCAGCCCCGCCGCGGCGATGATCGCGGTGCCGTGCTGGTCGTCGTGGAACACCGGGATGTCCAGCAGCTCCTTCAGGCGCTGCTCGATGATGAAGCATTCCGGCGCCTTGATGTCCTCCAGGTTGATCCCGCCGAAGGCCGGGCCCAAGAAGCGCACGCAGTTGACGAACTCGTCGACGTCGCGGGTGTCGACCAGCAGGTCGATGCCGTCGACGTCGGCGAAGCGCTTGAAGAGCACCGACTTGCCCTCCATCACCGGCTTGGCCGCCAGCGCGCCCAGGTCGCCCAGGCCGAGGATCGCGGTGCCGTTTGAGATCACCGCGACCATGTTGCCCTTGGAGGTGTAGTCGTAGGCGAGGCTCGGGTCCTCGTGGATCTTCAGGCAGGGCGCCGCGACACCGGGCGAATAGGCCAGCGACAGGTCGTGCTGGGTCGTCAGGGCCTTGGTGGCGCGGATCTCGAGCTTCCCCGGCCGGCCGCTGGCGTGGAGGCGCAGCGCTTCCTCGTCCAGGGCGTGGAGATCCGGTTGGCTCTTTTTCTTGGAGGTTGCCTTCCCCTTCGGCGTCTGCCGCTTATCGTTCATCTTGGTCTTTCCAGCTGGCTATGCGGTGGGAAATCGTAGAGAGCGCCGCTCGGGGCGTCAAAGGCCCTGCAAGTCATGGGGGAAAGCCGCTTCGGCTATCCCGTCGGCCGGGGCGCTGTGCTAAGAAAGGCGCCGACCCCGGAAACCTCCGCGCCATCCACACCGGCAGGAAGCGAGCACAGCCGTCGCCGTGAACGATCAGCCGAGATCCTCCCCAAGCAAGGCCGCCGAATCTCCCGAGGAGGCGGCGGTGCGCGACGCCGGCGGCCTGCGCCAACGCCCGGCCCGACTGCGCCCCGACGGCGCGCGCCCGACGCCGATGATGGCCCAGTACCTGGAAATCAAGCGCGCCCATCCGGACAGCCTGCTGTTCTACCGCATGGGCGACTTCTACGAGCTCTTCTTCGAGGACGCCCGCCGGGCCGCCGCGGCGCTCGACATCGCGTTGACCAAGCGCGGTCAGCACCTGGGCGAGGACATCCCCATGTGCGGCGTCCCGGTGCACGCCGCCGAGGCCTATCTTTCCCGCCTGATCCGCCAGGGCTTCAAGGTCGCGATCTGCGAACAGATGGAGGATCCCGCAGCGGCCAAGAAGCGCGGCGGCAAGTCGGTGGTCCGCCGCGACGTCGTGCGCATCGTCACGCCGGGGACGATCACCGAGGACGAGCTGCTCGACGCCCGGGCGCACAACTACCTCGCAGCCCTGGCCTGCGTCGGCGGCGACTTCGCCCTGGCGTGGTTGGACATCTCGACCGGTGGCTTCCAGGTCCAGGCCCTGGCCCCGGCCGAGCTCGCCGCCCTGCTCGCCCGCCTACGGCCCAGCGAGCTGCTCTGTCCCGAGCCGCTGCTGCAGGATCAGCGGCTCTTCGAGGTCTTTGGGGAGTGGAAGGCGGCGCTGACGCCGCTGCCCTCGGCCCGCTTCGACAGTGACAACGCCCGGCGCCGGCTCGAGGCGCTCTACGGCGTCAAGGCGCTGGATGCCTTCGGCGACTTCGGCCGGCCGGCCGTCGCCGCCTGCGGCACCCTGGTCGACTACGTCGCCCTGACCCAGAAGGGCCGGCTGCCGCGGCTGTCGCCGCCCCGCCAGGTCACGCCCGGCGCGGTCATGGAGATCGACGCCGCGACCCAACGCAACCTGGAGCTGGTCGAGGCCCTGTCCGGCGGCCGCAAGGGCAGCCTGCTGGCGACCATCGACCGCAGCGTGACCGGTGCCGGCGCGCGGCTGCTGGCGGCGCGCCTTCTAGCGCCCCTGACCGATCCGGCCGCCATCGCCGAGCGTCAGGACCGGCTCGGCTATCTGCTCGACCAGGCGAACCTGCGCGCGGTGCTGCGGGACCACCTGCGCCGGGCGCCTGAGGTCGAGCGGGCGCTGTCGCGCCTGACCCTGGGACGCGGCGGCCCCCGCGACCTGGCGGCGCTGCGCGACGGGCTGCGCGAGGCCGGCGCCCTGCGCGCCGCCCTGGAGGCCGCCGAGCCGCCGCCGCCGGACTCCCTGATGGCGGTGGCCCGCGACCTCGGCTTTCACGAGACCCTGATCGCGCGCCTCGACCGGGCGCTGAGGGACGAGCTGCCGCTGCTGGCGCGAGACGGCGGCTTCATCCGGGCCGGCTACGCGCCGGACCTGGACGATTTGGTCGCCCTGCGCGACGAGAGCCGAAAGCTGATCGCCGGCCTGCAGGCGCGCTATGCCAAGGAGCTCGACATCGCCTCCCTGAAGATCCGGCACAACAACGTGCTCGGCTACTTCATCGAGGTGACCCAGGTCCAGGCCGGCAAGGTGCCCAAGGAGGGCGCCTTCATCCACCGCCAGACCATGGCCAGCGCCATGCGCTTCACCACGGTCGAACTGTCCGAGCTGGAGCGCAAGATCGCCTCGGCGGCGGAGCGCGCCCTGGCGCTGGAGCTCGAGCTCTTCGCCGACCTGGTGACCGAGGCCACGGCGCGGGCCGAGGAAACCGCCCTGGCCGCGCGCGCCCTGGCCGAGGTCGACCTCGCCGCGGGCCTGGCCGAGCTGGCCGAGGAGCGGCGCTGGACCCGGCCCCTGATCGAGGACTCCACGGCCTTTGAGATCGAGGGCGGCCGCCATCCGGTGGTCGAGGCGGCCCTGGAGGCGGCGGGTGAGCCGGGCTTTGTCGCCAACGACTGCCGCCTGGACCGGGAGCGCCGGCTCTGGCTGGTGACCGGCCCCAACATGGCGGGCAAGTCGACCTTCCTGCGCCAGAACGCGCTCATCGCGGTCCTGGCCCAGATCGGGTCCTACGTGCCCGCGGCGGCGGCGCGGATCGGCGCGGTCGACCGTCTGTTCAGCCGGGTCGGGGCGGCCGACGACCTGGCCCGGGGGCGCTCGACCTTCATGGTCGAGATGGTCGAGACCGCCGTGATCCTGAACCAGGCCGGCCCGCGGGCGCTGGTCATACTGGACGAGATCGGCCGCGGCACGGCGACCTTCGACGGCCTGTCGATCGCTTGGGCGGCGCTGGAGCACCTGCACGAGGTCAACCGCTGCCGGGCGCTCTTCGCCACTCACTATCACGAGCTGACCTCCTTAACCTCGAAACTGCCGGCACTGTCCTGCCACGCCATGCGGGTCAAGGAATGGCAGGGCGAGGTGGTCTTCCTGCACGAGGTCGCGGCCGGTGCCGCCGACCGCTCCTACGGCATTCACGTCGCCAAGCTGGCCGGCCTGCCGGCCGCCGCCGTGGCCCGCGCGGAAGAGGTCCTGGCCCAGCTCGAGCAGGGCGAGCAGGCCGGCAACCTGGCCCGCCTGGCCGAGGACCTGCCGCTCTTCTCCGCCGCAGCGGCGCCGGCCCCGGCCGCCGCGAAACCCTCCGAGGTCGAGGCCCGGCTCTCGGAGATCCAGCCCGACGAGCTGACCCCGCGCCAGGCCCTGGAGCTGCTCTACGAGCTCAAGGCGCTGCAGCGGGACTGAAACGCGCCGCTTGCCCGGGAGGCCCACCATGCCCCAACTGCCGTCACTGCCCGAGAAGGCCACCCTGCTCGACGTCTTCAAGCGCTTTCCGGCGAGCTCCCGGCCCCTGCTGCTCTACCACGAGGTGCTGATGCGCGGGCCCTCGCCCTTCACCGAAGGCGAGCGGGAGCTGATTGCGGCTGTCGTCTCGCGGCGCAACCGCTGCGGCTACTGCGAGGGCGTGCACGCGGCGACCGCGCGGGCCCTGGGCGAAGCGCCGGCGCGGGTCGCGGCGGTCCTCGGTGACCCTCTAGGCGCGCGGGAAAGCGCCGAGCTGCGGCCCGTGCTGGCCTACGTCGAAAAGCTGACGCAGGACGCCGCGAGCGTTTCCGAGGCCGACGCCGAGGCGGTGCTGGCCGCCGGCTGGCCCGAGCAGGCGCTTTTCGACGCGGTCGCGATCTGTGCGCTCTACAACCTGATGAACCGGCTGGTCAACGGCCTGGGCATCGAGGCCGATGCCGCCTACTTCGAGGCGGCGGCGGAGCGGCTCTCGACCGGCGGCTACGCCGCCATGGCCGAGGCCTTGCCCCAGGCCTGACTCGGCGTCAGGGCTTGCGGCCCGGCAGCGGAGGCCGCTCGCCCGCCGGGATCCCGCCTTCGGACTCCGGCAGCCGGGGCGCTGGCACCCGATAGCGCAGGGGCGCCCCATTGCGCCTCCAGCCCTCGACCACCACGGTCCAGGCCTCCGGGTCGGCGAGGTAGGCCTCCCGGTCGGACAGCGGGATCTGCGCGGTCACGCTGCGCGGCCCTTCCGGCGCTTCGGCCTTTCTGCGCGGGACGGCGATGACGAGCGAAGACATGAAGCCGACCCCGAAGGTCACCGGGGGTCGTTCCGGGGCCTGGGGAGCGCTCGGCTCCTGGCTGTTTTCCAGTTCGGCCGCCGTCACCTTGCGGCCTTGGCGGTCGACCAGGAAGACCCGCTCGACGTGCTGCGTCGGCGGCAGGTTCTCGACCTGGACCTCGACCGCCGACGGCGGGCTGCCGACAAGGCTCGCCAGGACCGTCGTCGAATGCGGCGCAGGCTTCCGGCTCGGCGCGCAGGCAAGCGGCGAGAGCAGGATGGCGATCAGGACGAGATGGACAAGGCTGCGCAAGGCCATGAGGACGCGTCCCCCCTCTGCCCGCCCGCCGGTCCAAGAACGCGGGGCCGGACCCATGGCTTTAGACTACAGCGATCGCCGCGATGGACCTAGTCCGCATTTCCCACCGTGGTCACGGTGAGAAATGCGGGCTAGCACTGAAACGCCGGGTCCAGGCCGCAACGGTCGGAGCCGGCCTGGCGACCGCTCGCTTTCGGATCTCACGGCGTGGGGGGCTGGCTCGCCCGGGTGGCCGGAATCTGGTAGGTGGTCCCCGGACGCCGCGGCGCCGGCACCCGGTAGGTCACCGGCAGGCCGCGGCGGTCCCGGCCCTTGACGACCACGGTCCAGTCGTCCGGCGCCGCGAGGTAGGCTTCCGGGTCGGGCAGGGGAATCTGCGTGGTCACGCTGCTTCGCGCTTCGGGTTCCTCGCTGCTTCCCAGCGGCACGCCGATGCCGACCGAGGAACGGACCCCGCCGCCGATTCCGACGCTGACCTGGGGCAGGACGTCTGGTCCCCGGTCGCCTTGCGGCGCGCGCCGCTCGAGCCGGCTCGCTTCGACCTCGGTACCGCGGCGGTCGACGAGGAAGACCCGTTCGATCCGCTGCGTGGGCGGCAGGTTCTCGATCTCGACCTCGACCGCCGTCGGAGGGTCGCCGACCAGGCCCGCCAGGACCATCGTCGCCGGCGGCGGCGGCTTCGAGCTGGATCCGCAGGCGCCCGCTCCGAACAGGACGGCGAGAAGGGCAATGCGGAGACCGTTGCGCGGCATCATCGGAGAAAACCCTTGTGTCCCGGCCGCTGCAGGCCTCGCCGGCGGCTTCGGCTGGGCGGCAGGGCGCAGGGCGATCCTTGCGGTGTCACAGTGACCGCTCGGGCCTCGATGTTGAAGGGTCAAATAAGGGGCATCCGGGGGGCGGCCGCGACCCGCACGGTCGTCCGGCCCTTCGGGCGCACCTCAGGGCCGCGGTGCTGGAAACTGGTAGGAGATGGTGCGGCCGCGGAGGTTTCTGGTGACGATGATCACGATCCAGCCCTCGGGCGACGCGCGGTAGCCTGCCGGATCCGGCAAGGGAATGCGAGCCGTCACGCTCCGGCTGTCCCGGGCCTTGCCGATGGCCAGCGGCGGACGCTCGGCCTCGACGGTGGTGCCATCCGGCCCGGCGAGGATGATCCGCTCGATCGGCCGCCCCTTAGGCACCGCCTCGACGAGGACACGCACCGCCGGCACCGGCGCCCCGACCAGGTCGGCAGAGACGGTCATCTCCGGCTCGCTTTCGGGTACGGCACAGGCGGCGGCGAGCAAGAGGGCGACGAAGAGCAGACCGCGACGCGGCATGGGGCGGCTCCCGCTTGTGATCGGGCGGCAGCCCGCCCGCACCGGGGACGCCGCCTGCCATTCGTGCAATACTGCCAGCCGGCCCCTTGCCTCGGGGTTGATGGAGATCAAATAACGGATATGGATTCGGGCCTGCTCAAAGAGCCGATCGAAGGCGCCATCGAAAAGCCGCGGGCGATCATCGATCGCCGCGCTCTCGCGGCGCGCCTGGAGGCGAGCTTCGCTGCGGAGCTCGCCGAGGGCGAGAAGCGGGCGCAGATCCTGGCCGCCGCCAAGGCCGCGCTCGACGACGGCCGGGCCGAGGTGCGGCGGCGCTTCGAGGCCGGCGCCGGTGGCAGCGCCACGGTCAAGGCCAACTGCTACCTCGCAGATCAGCTGATCCGGGTGCTTTACGACTACGTCACCGAGAAGGTCTACCCGCTGGCCAACCCCTCCGCGGGGGAACGGCTGACCCTGGTCGCCCTGGGCGGCTACGGGCGCGGCGAGCTGGCGCCCCATTCCGACATCGATCTCCTGTTCCTGCTGCCCTACAAGATGACTCCGCGCAGCGAGCAGGTGGTCGAGGAGCTGCTCTATTTCCTCTGGGACCTGGGCCTCAAGGTCGGCCAGGCCGTGCGCTCGGTCGACGAATGCATTCGCCTCGCCAAGTCCGACATGGTGATCCGCACCAGCCTGCTGGAGGCGCGCTGGCTCTGGGGCGAGCAGGCGCTCTATCGGGAGCTGCGCCAGCGCTACCGCCGCGAGGTCGAGGGCCGGGCGCCGGTCCGCTTCATCGAGTCCAAGCTGGGGGAGCGCGACGCCCGGCACAAGCGCCTGGGCGGCTCGCGCTACGCGCTGGAGCCCAACATCAAGGAGGGCAAGGGCGGCCTGCGCGACCTGCACACCCTGTTCTGGATCGCCAAGAACCTCTACCACGTCGACGACATCGGCCGCCTGGTCGAGCGCGGCCTCTTCACCCGCGCCGAGGCGCAGCGCTTCATCAAGGCGCAGAACTTCCTCTGGACCCTGCGCTGCCACCTTCACTACCTGGCCGGGCGCGCCGAGGAGCGCCTGACCTTCGACCTGCAGACGGCCATCGCCCCGCGCATGGGCTTCAGCGACCACGCCGGGCTCAGCGCCGTCGAGCGCTTCATGAAGCGCTACTTCCTGGTCGCCAAGGACGTCGGCTCCCTGACCCGGATCTTCTGCGCGGCGCTGGAGATGGAGCACGGCCGCGGCGCCCGCTTTCGCATCAAGGGCAAGGCCCTGATCGGCCGGCGCCGGCGGGTCGGCGGCTTCCCGGTCGAGGGCGACCGGATCGCCGTGAAGGGCCCGGAGGACTTCAAGGCCGAGCCGGTCAAGCTGCTGCGGCTGTTCCAGGTCGCCCAAGCCCACGACCTGGACGTCCATCCCAAAGCGCTGCGCTGGGTCACCCAGAACCTCAAGCTGATCGACCGCGCGCTGCGCGAGGACCCGCTGGCCAACCGGACCTTCCTGCAGATGCTGACCTCGGAGAAGGACCCCGAGACCACCCTGCGCCGGCTCAACGAGGCCGGCGTCTTCGGCCGCTTCGTGCCCGACTTCGGCCGGGTCGTGGCGCAGATGCAGTACAACATGTACCACCACTTCACGGTGGACGAGCACACCATCATGGCGATCGGCATCCTGCACGCCATCGAGCAGGGCCGCCTGAAGGAAGAGGCGCCGATCGCCAGCGAGGTGGTGCACAAGGCGCTGTCGCGCCGCGCGCTCTACGTCGCGGTCCTGCTGCACGACATCGCCAAGGGCCGCAACGGCGACCACTCCGAGCTCGGCGCCGACGTCGCCGAGACGCTTTGCCCGCGCCTCGGCCTCAGCGAGGAGGAGACCGAGACCGTCGCCTGGCTGGTGCGCTATCACCTCTCGATGAGCAACGTCGCCTTCAAGCGCGACCTGGACGATCCCAAGACCATCGAGGACTTCGCCCGCCTGATGCAGTCGGTCGAGCGCCTGCGCCTGCTGCTGGTCCTGACCGTGGCCGACATCCGCGCGGTCGGCCCGGGCACCTGGAACGCCTGGAAGGCGGCCCTGCTGCGCGACCTCTACTGGCGCACGGAGGAGGTGCTGACCGGCGGCGTCACCGGGGTCGGACGCAAGGCCCGGATCGACGCCGCCAAGCAGGCCCTGGTCGCCGCCTTGCCGGACTGGCCGAAGAAGGACATCGACGCCCACCTGCGGCGCGGCTACGCGCCCTACTGGCTGTCCTGCGACACCGAGACCCACGCCCGACACGCCCGCCTGGTCCGCGCCGCAGAGGTCGAGAAGCGGCCCCTGACCGTCGACTGGCGGATCGACCGCTACCGCGAGGTCACCGAGGTCACCATCTACACCGCCGACCACCCGGGCCTGTTCAGCCGCATCGCCGGCGCCATGGCGGTGGCCGGGGCCAGCATCGACGCGGCACGGATCTTCACCCTTTCCAACGGCAAGGCGCTGGACACCTTCTGGGTCCGCTCGGCCCAGGACGGCCCCTTCGATCGCTCGGACCAGCTGGCCCGTCTGGCCTCGGCGATCGAGAAGGCACTGGACGGCCGCCTGAAGGTGACCCAGGAGCTGGCCGCCAAGCGCTCGACCATCCCCAGCCGCCTGCGGGTCTTCAAGGTGCCGCCGCGAGTCCTGATCGACAACAAGGCGAGCCGCCGCCACACGGTGATCGAGGTCAACGGCCGCGACCGGCCGGGCCTGCTGCACCAGGTCACTTGGGCGCTGACCCGCCTCAACCTGATCATCCACTCGGCGCGGATCTCGACCTTCGGCGAGCGGGTGGTCGACACCTTCTACGTCAACGGCCCCCTTGGCGATAAGATCGAGGACGAGCGCCGCCTGCTCTCGATCCGCAAGAAGCTCCTGGCCGCCCTGGAAGACCCGGACTGCGCCCCCGTGGCGCCGAAGGACAAATCGGCCGCCGGCAAGGCGCGCAAGGATACGGCGAAGGGCCGCAATCTCGCGGGCGACGGCAAGACCAAACCGGCGGCCAAGCGCCGCCGCGAAGGCGCTACGCCGGCTTAGAACCGAAGCCTGAGAAGACCCGCTCGGAGTTTGATAAGGTGTCAAATTGTCCTGGCTGTTCTTGAATCAGCGAAAGGCGGTCGATCGCCTGGTCAAGCGATTGGAACGGATCGGCGTGCGATCGGTCACGATCGAGGACTCTGATTCGGCCTACGTCCCGGCGCGCATGATCCTCTCTGTTCCCTGGAAAGGCGACTTGGAGCTGATCTGGCATCGCCAGTGGTGGGACGGTATACAGCAGGAAGATAACTATGTAGCGCTCAAGTTCGGTGACGAGGAAGAGAGGATCGTCGGTATTGCGGAGCTATTCCGCCAGAAGTTCGACAAGCCGCTCATCGAAGTCATCATCGATCACATTGCGGACGCTGTGCAAAGCCGCCTGAGGGCTCCGGCCGCTGGGAAAGCTCCCACTGACGACGAAGCATCGGACGAAGGTCGAAATGACGATCTCCCGTGACGAGCAACTCGAGAAGCTGCGCAAGGCGGGCCGGGTCGTGGCGCGCACTCTAGCGGCCATGGGCGAGAAGCTGGAACCCGGCATGACGACCCGGGAGCTGGATGACATCGGCCGAGCGCTGCTGGCGCGCGAGGGTGCACGCCCGGCGCCGGAAATCACCTACGGCTTTCCGGGGGCTACCTGCATCAGCGTCTTTCCGCAGATCGCCCACGGCGTTCCGGGGGACCGGAAGCTCGAGGCGGGTGACCTGGTCAACATCGACGTCTCGGCCGTGCTGGAGGGCTACTTCGCCGACACTGGGGCGAGCTTCGTGATCCCGCCGGCGCCGCAGAGGCTCCGTCGGCTCTGCCGCGACGGACGCCGGGCGCTCTGGTCGGGGATCAAGGCGGTCCGCTCGGGCGCGCGCTTGGCGAGGATCGGCGAGGCGGTCGAGGACTTCGCCCGCCGCGGCCGCTACTCGCTGATCCGCAACCTGGCCAGCCACGGGGTCGGCGGCGCGTTGCACGAGGATCCGACCGCGATCCCGACCTGGCGCGATGCTGGCGAGCGCCGCGCGATTCACCGCGGCGCGGTCTTTACCATCGAGCCCTTCCTGTCCCTGGGCTCGTCCTGGGCGGTCGAGGCCGGCGACGGCTGGACCCTCCTGGCCGACACGGGCAAGCCGACGGTCCAGTACGAGCACACCCTGGTCGCCACGGACCGCGGCGCCCTGGTAGTGACCTTGCCGAACTGACCGGAGCGCTCAGAGACCTTCGGCCAGCACCCGCTTCACCGCAGCAACGGTCCGCGTCACGTCGTCCTCGGTCGTGCGCCAGTTGCAGACCGAGACCCGCATGGCGCGCTTGCCGTTCCAGGTGGTGCCGCCGAACCAGGCCGTGCCTTCGGCCTGGAGGCGGACGATCACCGCGTCCGTGCGGCGGTCGTGGTCGCCGGCTTCGTCGAGGAAGCGCAGCAGGCCCTGGTTGATCACCGGGCGGGCCAGGATCTCGACCCCGGGCAGGGCACCGATCTCGCCCACCAGGCGGGCGGCGTGGTCGCAGCAGCGCTCGACGATCCCGGCAATGCCCGCCCGGCCAAGGGCACGAATCGCGGCGTAGGCGGGGAAGCCCCGGGCGCGGCGCGACCATTCGGGGTTCCAGTCCTTCTGGTTGCGGGCGCCTTCGACCGGCTGGGAATAGCTCGCCGTCTGGGTGAAGGCGGCGCGGTGCGCCTCCGGGTCGGCGACGAAGACGAAGCCCGAATCGAAGGGCAGGTTCAGCCACTTGTGGCCGTCGGTTGCCCAGGAATCGGCCTCCGCGACGCCCTCGAGCAGATGACGGAAGCGCGGGGAGGTCGCGGCCCAGAGCCCGAAGGCACCGTCGACGTGGACCCAGGCGCCGGCCGCCTTGGCCAGGGCGCAGGCCGGTCCGAAGGGATCGAAGACGCCGCAGTTCAGATCCCCGGCCTGCAGCACCAGGATGACCGGGCGTTCCGGCTCGGTCTCGAGCGCCGTCTCGAGCTCGCCCAGGCCGATGCGGCCGCCGTCGTCCGAAGGGACGATCTCGAGCGCGTCGCTGCCGAAGCCCAGCAGGCGGACGGCGCGCAGCAGGGATTCGTGCCGGTTCGCGCTGGTCAGGACCCGCAGCGGCGGGGCGCCGGCCAGGCCCCGCAGCGGCGGGGCGCCGGCCAGGCCCCGGCGCTCGACGTCCCAGCCGCGCTCCCGCAGCAGCCGGTTGCGGGCGGCGGCCAGGGCCGTGGCGTGGGCCCCCTGGCAGCCGGTCACGAAACCGAAGGAGGCATCGGCGGGCAGGCCGAGAAGTTCCTTCAGCCAGGCGCCGCAGACCTCCTCGACCACGGCCGCCGCCGGGCTGCAGGCGAAGGCGGCGGCGTTCTGGTCCCAGGCCGCGGCCAGCCAGTCGGCGGCCAGCGCTGCCGGGTGGCTGCCGCCGATCACCCAGCCGAAGAAACGCCCGCCAGTGGAGTCGAGAATCCCGCCCTCGACGTCACGGACCAGGTCGTCGATGACCTGCGTTGCCGGGGCGCCGGTCTCGGGCAGCGGGCCGCCCAGGCGCGCCCGCAGCGTCTCGGCATCGGCCGTTGCGCCGACCGGGCGGTGGTCCAGGCCCTCCAGATAGTCCAGCGCGTGGGCCGCGGCACGCTGGAGGATTTCGGATTCGGACATGGAGAATCTTTCCTTCGAGGATGGCGGTCCCGAAGGCTAGCGGCCGCGCCTCCTGAAACTCAACAGACAGCCGCGTCGGATCCTTCGAAGGCTGCGGCGACCGCGGCGAGCTTCTCGGGGTTGCGCACGACGTAGATCGCGGCGATGCGATCGTCCCGCACCTCGATGCTGAAAGTGTGGTCGAGTTCGCCGTCCACGTAGACGACGAATCCGGGCGCACCGTTGATCTCGGCGGGATGGAAGGCACTGGTACCGCCCCGGGCCCGGTGCTTGCGGACCAGGCCGGTGAAGAAGAGTGCAATTCGCGCGGCGCCGCGGACCGGCTGGCGTGCGGCGGTCTTTAGGCCGCCGCCGTCGGAGTAGGAGACGGCATCGGCGGTCAGAAGCGCCTCCAGGCGGCTGGCGTCGCCGGTCGACAGCGCCTCCGCGAAGCGCTGCAGCAGGGCCTGATGTGCTTCGGGCGGCGCGGGCCGGGACGGCCGTTCGCCCCGGACCGCCTTCCGGGCGCGGCTGGCGAGCTGGCGGCAGGCGGCCTCGCTCCTGCCGAGGGACTCGGCGATCTGCGCGAAGGGCGCGTCGAAGACGTCGTGCAGGAGGAAGGCGGCGCGCTCGGGCGCCGAGAGCTTCTCCAGGGTCAGCATCAGCGCGAAGGAGAGGTCGTCGGCGAGCTCGGCCGCGGTCTCGGGAGACAGCGCGTCGGAGTCGAGCACCGGCTCCGGCAGCCAGGGCCCGACGTAGATCTCCCGCTGTGCCCGGGCGCTCTTCAGGCGGTCGAGACAGAGCCGGGTCACCGTGGTGACGAGGAAGGCCTCGACGCTGCGGATCGCGGTCGTGTCGACGCCCCGGAAGCGCAGGTAGGCGTCCTGCAGCACATCCTCGGCGTCGGCCCGGCTGCCCAGCATCCGGTAGGCCAGCCCCAGCAGGCGGCCGCGGCAGGCGGCGAAGGGATCGTCGCGCCCGGTCATGCCGCCTCTCTGGCGACCGCGACCTGGCGGTTGCCGAGGGACACCCGCTGGCAGGTCTCGGCGAAGCCCAAGCCCGCCTTGACCATGGGGAAGACCCGGCCGATCTGCACGGCCAGCACGAGGTCGACCATGCCGGCCTCGCCCCAGCGCCGGCGGACAGCTTCCCGTGCCGCCGTCGCCTCGCGCGTGCGCCCGACGATCGCCTCGGCGAAGCGAAAGCCGAGCCGGGTGTCCGGCGTCATGGCATCGCGGTCTCGGGTCAGGATCGCCTCGATCTGCGCCTCGGCGACCCCGGCCTCGCGCGCCATGTCGACCACCAGCTGGGTGCAGGGCCCGCAGTCCTCGGCCAGAGCCCCGACCAGCTTGGCCGCATAGACGGCCTCCACCGGCGCCGCCTCGCGGTGCTTGGCGAGGCGGGTGAGGCCTGCGAACCCGAAGAACGCGGCGGGCGAGGCCTTCAGCATGTGCTCCATGTAGCTCACGTCGTAATCATAGCGCGCGGCGAAGGCTTTGAGCGCGCGGCGGGCGAGGGTTTTCCGAAGCATGTGGCTGTCTCCTGTCTGCGAAAGGAAGCGATCTCTCTCCCAGACGAGACGGCGGAGGGTTTCGTGACAGGCCGTCTCGCGCCTTCTGCCGCAAGGCTTCCTATTTTCGCCGCTTTCGCGTAGAGACTGGCCGCCATGGGCCTGCTTCGTCACGTGGCGACGGTCAGCGGCTGGACCGCCGGCAGCCGCGTCCTCGGGTTTCTCCGCGACGTGCTGATCGCCCCGGTCCTGGGCACCGGGGCGGTGGCCGACGCCTTCTTCGTCGCCTTCCGCTTTCCCAACATGTTCCGGCGGATCTTCGCCGAGGGCGCCTTCAACGCCGCCTTCGTGCCGCTCTTCGCGCGCCGCCTGGAGGAGGAGGGCGAGGCGGCGGCGCGGCGCTTCGCCGAGGAGACCCTGGCGGTCTTCCTCTTCGTGCTGCTGGCCCTGACGGTCGCGGCCATGGCCGCCATGCCCTGGCTGATGCACGTCATTGCGCCGGGCTTCCGCGACGATCCCGACAAGTTCGCCCTGACCGTCCAGCTCAGCGTGATCGCCTTTCCCTACCTCCTGTTCATGGCCCTGATGGCCTTCTTCGGCGGGGTCCTGAACTCGCTCTACCGCTTCCAGGCCGCCGCCGCGGCGCCGATCCTGCTGAACGTCTTCTTCATCGCCGCCTTGCTGGGCATCGTGCCCTTCACCGAACGGCCGGGCCATGTCCTGGCCTGGACCGTGGCGGCGGCCGGGGTCGCGCAGTTCCTGGTGGTCGCGATTGCCGCCAGACGCGCCGGCATGGCGCTCCGCCTGCCGCGGCCGCGCCTCACCCCGGGGGTGCGGCGCCTGGTGGTGCTGATGGTCCCCGGCGTGCTTTCGGCCGGGGTGCTGCAGCTCAACCTGATCATCGGCACGATCATCGCTTCCTTCCGCGACGGCGCGGTCTCCTACCTCTACTACGCCGACCGGATCTACCAGCTGCCCCTGGGGGTGATCGGCATCGCCTTCGGCGTCGTGCTGCTGCCCGAGCTGTCGCGCAAGCTGCGCGCCGGCGACCACGGCCAGGCCCTGGCCAGCCTCAACCGCGGCATCGAGTTCGCCATGCTGCTGACCCTGCCGGCGGCGGTCGCCATCGCGGTCATCGCCCGGCCGATCATCGTTGTGCTCTTCGAGCGCGGCGCCTTCGACCGCCTGGCCAGCGAGGCCACGGTGCCGGCCCTGGTCGCCTTCGCCCTCGGCCTGCCGGCCTATGTCCTGGTCAAGGTCTTCCAGCCGGCCTTCTTCGCCCGCGAGGACACGGTGACGCCGCTGCGCTTCGCGGCGGTCTCGGTGGCCGTCAACATCGCCCTCAGCCTCGCGCTCTTCCCCTGGCTGGCCCACGTCGGCATTGCGCTGGCGACCGCGGTCGCGGCCTGGGGCAACGTCGGACTGCTGGCCCTGCGTCTGGCGCGGCGCGGGTTCTGGCGCGGCGATTCGCGCCTCGGGCGGCGCCTGCTGCGCATCCTGCTGGCCAGCGCGCTGATGGGCCTCGGCCTCTGGCTCGCCGGGTTCTGGCTCGATCCCTGGCTCGACGCCGGTCTTGGCCTCAAGGCCGCAGCCCTGCTGCTGCTGGTCTTCGGCGGTCTCGGCGCCTTCGCGGTGCTGGCGCTGGCGACCGGTGCCAGCAGCCTGGCCGAGCTGAAGGACCTGCTGCGCCGCCGGCGCGGCCGGGCGGCCGAGGCGCCCGGCGCGGATCCGGCAGGAACGTGACTCCCGCACCTTGACCGGGCCCGCGCCAGCGGCGATAACCCGGCCGCTTCTGCCGCTATCGGCGGCCTTCCGGAGTGTCTTTCGATGAAGCGCATCTTCTCGGGCGTGCAGCCGACCGGCAACCTGCACCTCGGCAACTACCTGGGCGCGATCCGCAATTTCGTGCGCCTGCAGGACGACTTCGACTGCATCTTCGGCGTCGTCGACCTGCACGCCGTCACCGTGTGGCAGGACCCGGCCGAGCTGACCCGGAACACCCGCGAGGTCACCGCCGCCTATCTCGCCGCCGGGATCGACCCGGCGCGCTCGATCATCTTCAACCAGAGCCAGGTGCCGCAGCACGCCGAGCTGGCCTGGATCTTCAACTGCGTGGCGCGCCTGGGCTGGCTGAACCGCATGACCCAGTTCAAGGAGAAGGCGGGCAAGCACCGGGAGAACGCCAGCGTCGGCCTCTACGACTACCCGGTCCTCATGGCGGCCGACATCCTGGTCTACAAGGCGACCCACGTGCCGACCGGCGAGGACCAGAAGCAGCACCTGGAGCTGACCCGGGACATCGCCCAGAAGTTCAACCACGACTTCGGCGTCGACTACTTCCCGGTCGTCGAGCCGCTGATCGGAGGCGAGGCGACCCGGATCATGAGCCTGCGCGACGGCAGCAAGAAGATGAGCAAGTCCGATCCTTCGGACATGAGCCGGATCACCATGGCCGACGACGCCGAGGCTGTGGCGCAGAAGATCCGCCGGGCCAAGACCGACCCCGACGCCCTGCCCGGACCGGAGGTCCTCGACGACCAGGGCCGGCTGCCGGAGGCGACCGAGGCCGCGCGGCCCGAGGCCTACAACCTGATGCGGATCTACGCCGCCCTGGCGGACAAGAGCCTGGCCGAGACCCTGGCCGAGTTCGAGGGCAACCAGTTCTCCCACTTCAAGGCGGTGCTGACTGACCTGGCGGTTGCCACCCTGGGGCCCATGGGCGCGGAGATGAAGCGCCTGATGGGCGATCCCGGCCAGGTCGACGCGGTGCTGGCCGAGGGCGCCGCGCGGGCCCGCGCGATCGCCGAGCCGGTTCTGGCCGAGGTCCAGGACATCGTCGGCTTCCTGCAGCCCAGGGCTTCCGCCTGACCTCACCCGTTTGAGGGAGCAGCGCAGCAAGAAGCGGTGCAACGAGGCCACACTGCGGCTATTTCTCGGCTTTGCAGCGCGGAATCCACGGCTAAGCCATTGGCGGCGCGGGGCTCGATCGTTAGGCTTCCTCAGAAGGGCGGCCGTCCGCCGGGCGGCCTTCCGACCTGAACCCGAGCGCTCTTCGAGAGGCCCCGCGCGAGCCATGAGTCCGCGGCGCGATCCGAACTCTCCCTAAGGCGGGCGGCCGTGCAGATCTACCTGCCCATCGCCGAGCTGTCCGTGAACGTCTTCCTGCTGCTCGGACTGGGCGGGGTGATCGGCTTCCTTTCAGGCATGTTCGGCGTCGGTGGGGGCTTTCTCATGACCCCCGCGCTGATCTTCATCGGCGTGCCGGCGCCGGTCGCCGTCGGCACCGAGGCCAATCAGATCGTCGCCTCCTCGGTGTCCGGCGTGCTGGCCCACTGGCGCCGCGGCAACGTCGACTTCAAGATGGGTTTCGTTCTGATGATCGGCGGCTTCCTCGGCTCGGCCTTGGGCGTCGCGCTCTTCGCCCTGCTGCGCGAGCTCGGCCAGATCGACCTCGTGATCCGGCTCTCCTACGTCGTCTTCCTGGGGATCATCGGCAGCCTGATGCTGGTCGAGGGCGTGCGCGCCCTGCTGCGGCGGCGCAACCCGACCGCCGAGCGGCGCAAGCTGCACCAGCACACCTGGATCCACGGCCTGCCGCTCAAGACCCGCTTCCGCAGGTCACGCCTCTACATCAGCGCGCTGCTGCCGATCGGGGTCGGCTTCGTGGTCGGCGTGCTGGCGGCGATCATGGGTGTGGGCGGCGGCTTCATCATGGTGCCGGCGATGATCTACCTGCTCGGCATGCCGACCTCCGTGGTGGTCGGCACCTCGCTGTTCCAGATCATCTTCGTCACCGCCAACGTCACGGTCCTGCAGGCCACCGCCAACCAGACCGTCGACGTGGTCCTGGCGCTGCTGCTGCTGACCGGCGCGGTGATCGGCGCCCAGCTCGGCGCGCGGGTCGGCACCCGGCTGCACGGCGAGCAGCTGCGCGTCCTTCTGGCGGTGATGGTGCTCATGGTCTGTGCCAAGCTGGTCTACGACCTGACCATACCGCCCAGCGATGTCTATGCGATCGGGACGATCAAATGACCCGCCCGGCCTCGCTCCTCGCCCTGGTCGCGACCTTGCTGATGACGGAGGCCGCGCGCGCCTCCTGCATCTTCGACATCTCCGATCACCGGATTCCCATCACCACCGGCTTCGCCGGCAGCGAGGTCTTGCTCTTCGGCACGGTGGACGAGCCCAGCGACGTCGTGGTCACACTGCGCGGCCCGCTGTCCTCGGTGGTCATGTTCCGCAAGGCGCGGGTCGCGGGGATCTGGGTCAACGCCGCCAGCATGACCTTCGAGGAGGCCCCCAGCTTCTTCTCCATCGTCGCCAACCGGCCCCTGGAGGAGATCGCCGCCGAGACCGAGCTCAGCCTGCACCAGCTCGGCGTCGGCTATGTCGTCGACCTGCCGCGCAGCGTCGGCTCGCCGGACGTGCGCGACGCCTGGAAGCAGGCCATGCTGCGCAACATGGCCGGCACCGGCCTCTACCCCAGCAACATCGGAAGCGTGACCTTTCTCGGCGACACCCTGTTCCGGGCCCGGATGCGGCTGCCCTCCAACGTCCCGACCGGGCAGTACCTGGCCAGCGCCTACTGCCTGGTCGACGGCAAGGTGCAAAGCGCCCAGACCATCCCGCTCTTCGTCGAGAAGACCGGTGCAGAGGCCTGGATCTTCGACTTCGCCCACAACTATCCACTGGTCTACGGCCTGATTGCGGTGGTCCTCGCCTTGATGGCAGGATGGACCGCCCACCTTGCCTTCGGACGGTCCTGAGTATCCCCCTCATGCCGGACAACGCGGAAAGCCTGGAACAGCGTGTCTTCCTGGTGGTTGTCGACCAGTCAGAGGAGATGCAGGTCGCCCTGCGCTTCGCGGCGCGGCGCGCCCAGCACACCGGCGGCCGGGTCGCCATGCTGCACGTGATCGAGCCGGCCGACTTCCAGCACTGGATGACGGTCGGCGACCTGATGCGCGAGGAGGCCCGCAGCGAAGCCGAGCAGCTGCTGCAGAGGCTCGCAACCCGGGTCAACGAGCTGACCGGCCAGCTGCCGATCCTCTACCTGCGCGAGGGCGATCGCCGCGACGAGCTGCTGAAGCTGATCGACGAGGAGCCAAGCATCCAAATCCTGGTCCTGGCCGCAAACGTCGAGCAGGGCGGCCCGGGCCCCCTGGTCTCGGCGCTGACCGGCCGCTTCCTGAGCCGCCTGCGGATCCCCATGACCATCGTCCCGGGCAACCTTTCCGACGAGGACATCGATTCCATCGCCTGAGGCCCCGGGACGGCCGCCGAGGGCGCCCCGGCGGACGCGGTCCGCGGACGGCGGGCCGCCTTGAACTCGCCCGGCATCTGCGCCACATTCAGGGTTAGATCGAGGCTTCAAGCCAGGAAAACAGCCATGTTCATCCAGACCGAGCAGACCCCGAATCCGGCCACCCTCAAGTTCCTTCCAGGACGGGAGGTCATGGGCGCAGGCACGGCCAACTTCACCGATCCCGCCGAGGCCGGCCGCTCGCCGCTGGCCGAGCGCCTGTTCCAGATCGAGGGCGTGGTCGGGGTCTTCCTCGGCGGCGACTTCATCTCGATCACCAAGGCCGACGAGCGCGAGTGGTACCTGCTGAAGCCGGCGATCCTGGGCGTGGTCATGGAGCACTTCACCGCCGGCCGGCCAATCCTGCTGGAAGCCGCCGACGCGCCGGAGGAAGACGTGCGCGAGGAGGACAGCGAGATCGTCGCCCAGATCAAGGAGCTGCTCGACACCCGGGTCCGCCCGGCGGTCGCCCAGGACGGTGGCGACATCATCTTCCAGGGCTACGACCGGGGTATCGTCTACCTGCACATGATGGGCGCCTGCCAGGGTTGTCCGGCCTCCACGGCGACCCTGAAGATGGGTATCGAGAACATGCTCCGTCACTACATCCCGGAAGTCATCGAGGTGCGCCCGGTCATGTGACCGGGCCTAGCCGGCGGCGGACCCCAAGGGCCGTTCCGGGCTCCGACCGACCAGCATCAAGACGGGCTGTCGGACGACCGGCTTGGCGGCTTTTGGCTTGCGGCCCTGCCGTGCGGAAGCCAACTTAGGCCGGCCCCCGATCCTGTCACCACGGCTGGAGGAAAACGGCGTGAGCGACATCCTGAACGATGCCGGCCTCGATCTCCTGTTTCGCGAAGCCCGGACCCAAAACGGCTGGGCAGATGGGGACGTCAGCGACGTCCTGCTCCAGGCCGTCTTCGACCTCGCCAAGATGGGGCCGACCTCGGCCAACTGCTCGCCGCTGCGCATCGTCTACGTCAGGACCGAGGCCGCCAAGGAGAAGCTCCGGCCGGCGCTGATCGAGGGCAACGTCGAGAAGACCATGGCGGCGCCGGTGACCGCGATCCTCGGCCACGACCTCGAGTTCTACGAGCACCTGCCGAAGCTCTTTCCGCACACCGACGCCCGCTCCTGGTTCCTGGGTAACGACGAGCTGATCGAGGCCACGGCCTTCCGCAACGGCAGCCTGCAGGGCGCCTACTTCATCCTGGCGGCACGGGCCCTGGGCCTGGATTGCGGGCCGATGTCCGGCTTCGACAACGCGATGGTGGACCAGGCCTTCTTTCCGGACGGCAAGGTCAGGTCCAACTTCCTGTGCAATCTCGGCTACGGCGATCCGTCGAAGCTCTTCCCGCGCTCGCCGCGCTTCGACTTCGACGAGGTCTGCAAGATCGTCTAGGCCGCCTCGGCCCGGAGATCGCGCCGACGATCGAGCCATGACCCGCGCCATCCGCCTGCTCGCTTTCGACAGCGCCGGATCCGCCTGTTCGGCGGCGATCTGGGACACCGGCCGGGTCGCCGCGGCGCGCTTCGAAGCCATGGCCCGAGGCCAGTCCGAGCGCCTTATGCCGATGATCGAGGAGGTCATGGCGGAGGCCGGCCTCGACTACGCCGGTCTCGACGCCCTGGCGGTCACCCTCGGGCCCGGCGGCTTCACCGGCGTCCGGATCGGCCTGGCGGCCGCGCGCGGGCTGGCGCTGGCGACCGGCCGGCCGCTGCTCGGCCTGACCAGCTTCGAGGCGGTCGCCGCGGCGGTCGACGAGGCCCGGCGCGGCGACCTGCCGCTGGCGGTCTGCCTCGACGCCAAGCGGGCGGAAGTCTATCTGCAGGTCTTCGCGCCCGATCTCGCGCCTCTGGGCCCGCCCTGCTCGCTCCTGCCCGAGGACCTGCCCGAGGCCTTGCCGTCGGGTCCGCTGATCGCTGCGGGCGACGGCGTGCCGCGAGCGAGGGCGCAGCTGGAGCGGCCCGGCTTGGTCCTTGCCGCCGGTGCCGGTCACGCCGATGCCGCGCGTTTCGCCGCCTTGGCCGCGGCCCGCCCGCTGCCGCCGGCCGGTACGCCGCCGCCTCGGCCGCTCTACCTGCGCGGGCCGGACGTGACCCTGCCGCGGCCCGGGGGGGCACCGTGAGCGCCCCTGGCGCCGGGCGCGCGCCGCGGCTGCGCGAGGCCGGCGCCTTCGACCTGGAGCTTCTGGCCGGCCTGCACCGCGCCGCCTTCGATGCGCAGGCGGACGCCGAGATCTGGGACGCCGAAGCCCTGGCCGAGCTCCTCGCCATGCCCGGGGCTCTCGCGCTGATCGCCGAGGCCGGGGAGGCGCCTCTGGGCTTCGTCCTGGGCCGGGTCGCCGCCGAAGAGGCGGAACTGCTGACCCTGGGCGTCCGGCCCGCGGCCAGGGGGCTAGGCGTCGGCCGGGCCCTGGTCGATGCCATGGTGTTCCGGTCCGCGGCGCTGGGCGCCCGCAAGGTCTTTCTTGAAGTGGCAGAAGACAATACTGCCGCCCGGACTCTCTACCTTTCGGCCGGATTTCGGGAGGTGGGACGCCGACCGGGCTACTACCGGCGGGCAAATCGCACCCTCGACGCGGTGACTATGCAGCTGACCCCGAGGTAAAGGTGAAGCTAATAGAGCTTTGATACTGAAGGATTTTGGCGGCGTCTCTGTGCGATTTTTGTGGATTTCTTTGGTTAATTTCGGCTTCGGCCGCCCTGCTGCCATTCGGCACTAGAGCGGAGAGACGCAAACGCCCGCTTTTCCAAGCTTTCCAGTAGAATCCCTTGCTTTCGCCGGTATTGCCAGGGGTATACTTGCTCAATAGCCCAGCTTGATTTAACGGTTTTTATACTTTAGATTAAAAAGCACATAGCAGGGGACAAGCGAGAAGGCCATGACCGAACAAGCGAAGCCAAGTGAGATCCTAACCCTGACGAGTAATGTCGTTGCCGCGCATGTGTCCAACAATTCCGTGGCGGTGGCGGACCTGCCGAAGCTTATCCGCGATGTCTACGAGACGCTTGCCTCCGTCGGTGGCACCGGCGTCCCGGTCCAGGAGCGGCCGACCCCGGCGGTCCCGATCAAGAAGTCGGTAACTCCGGACTACATCGTCTGCCTGGAGGATGGCAAGAAGCTCAAGATGCTGAAGCGCCATCTCAAGACGGCCTACAACATGACGCCGGAAGAGTATCGCGATCGCTGGGGGCTGACGCCGGACTATCCGATGGTCGCACCCAACTACGCGAAGCAGCGGAGCAAGCTTGCGAAGCAGATCGGCTTGGGCACCCGGGCGCGTCGCAAGAAAGCCTGAGCTCCCGATCCTCCCCGAGTGTTCCGCCGGGCCGGCACCCAAGGCGCCTGTCCCAGGGAGGCTTGCGACCTGCACCCCTCCGGTTGATCGGCGAAGCGCGTTTGCCCGGATCGCCCCGAGTCTTGCAGAACATAGGCAATCCTTGGACAGGCGCCTTGGGTGCCGGCGTCGCTTTGAGCTATGATGGTCGGCGGTCTTCGGGAAGGGCTTACGGGCGACGATGATTTCACGGGTGGAACAGCTCTGCATCGACAAGGGCTTGAAGATGACCGAACAGCGGCGGGTCATCGCCAAGGTCCTGTCCGACTCGGACGATCATCCCGACGTCGAGCAGCTCTATCAGCGCGCCAGCAAGATCGATTCGCGGATTTCCATCGCCACCGTGTACCGCACGGTGAAGCTATTCGAAGAGGCCAACATCCTCGATCGGCACGACTTCGGCGACGGTAGGGCCCGCTACGAGGAGCGGCCGGAGGAGCATCACGATCACCTGATCGACATGAACAGCGGCGAGGTGATCGAGTTCCGCGATGACGAAATTGAGCGTCTTCAGGCCTATGTTGCCGAGACTCTTGGATATAGACTGGTAGGACACAGACTGGAGCTTTACGGCGTCCGGCTGACGGGGGCTGGTGAGGAATTCAAGAAAAGGTAACACTCCCTGGGCGAGCGAGGTGATAAGGGCTCCTTGATTCTCGGGTCCTACAACCTTTCCGGCCTTTGCCGGATGGCTTGCTTTTCCGGGCTGCAGACCTCTTCTGGGACCTGCCCTCCAGACCCCGAACCCGAACATTCGGGCCGGACAAATCTCGAAAGGGCAAGAACGCAAGATGCGGGCGACAGAGGCGGAAGCGGACAAGCCGGTCAACGTCCGCGCGGGCAATCTTCTGATCAGGACGGCGGAATCGCCGGCCGAGGTGCGCGCCGCACAGGGGCTGCGCTATCACGTGTTTTGCGAAGAGATGGGCTCCAAGTCGACGGCGGAGATGACCGCGGCCAGGCGCGAGTTCGATTCCTTCGATGCCCACTGCGAGCACCTTCTGGTCTTCGACCTGAAGCGAGGCAGCAGCCCAGAGGCGGTGGTCGCCACCTATCGGATGATGCGCCGTGCGGCGGCGGCGCGGCGGGGCCAGTTCTATTCGTCGAGCGAATACGACGTGTCAAACATCCTGGCCGTTCCGGGCGAGGTGCTCGAAGTCGGGCGCTCCTGCGTGCACCCGGACTACCGCCGGGGCTCGACCATGCAGCTTCTGTGGCGCGGCATCGCCGAATACGTCTTCCACTACGACATCCGGATCCTCTTCGGCTGCGCCAGCCTGCCGGGGATCGACCCCGATGCCAACGCTCTGCCGCTGACCTACCTCTACTACAACCATCTTGCCCCGCCGGAACTGAGGGCGACGGCGCTGCCGGAGCTCTACGTCGACATGCGGCGGGTCGCGCCCGAGGAGGTCGACGAACAGGCAGCCAAGGCCATGCTGCCGCCGCTCATCAAGGGCTATCTGCGCCTCGGGGGCTATGTCGGCGACGGTGCGGTGATCGATCGCGACTTCAACACGACCGACGTTTGCGTGATGGTCAAGACCGACTGGGTCACCGAAAAGTACATCAAGCACTACGCGCGGAAATCCACCGCCAAGCCGCAATCCTAGAGGGTCGGTACGATCCGCCGGTCATCATGAACAGGTCGCCTATCGGTTCTCCCATCAGGGCCCTGGTCAGGCTGACGCTCTACGCGGTCTGGAGCCTGGCCAGCATCTCGGTGTTCGTGGTCTGCCGGCCGCTCGGCCAGGTGCCGCAGCGGACGCTGATCCTCTGGCATCACGGCATCAACTGCCGAATTGCCGGTTTCAAGGTCGAAGTGCGCGGCCAAGCGCGGCGGGAGCACCCGACGCTCTTCGTCTGCAACCACGTGTCCTACTTCGACATCCCGATCGTCGGCGCGCTGGTCGACGGCTGCTTCGTCGCCAAGTCGGAGGTCAGGACCTGGCCGGTGATCGGCATCATGGCCAGGCTGCAGCGCTCGGTCTTCATCGAGCGCATGCCGCGCCGGGCCGCCGACCATCGCAACGAGCTGCTCGACCGGCTGGAGGGCGGCGACAACCTGATCCTGTTTCCAGAAGGCACGAGCAGCGACGGTAACGGGGTCCTTCCCTTCAAGTCCTCGCTCTTCGCCATCGCCCAGTCGCAGGTGGCCGGCCAGCCGGTGGTGGTCCAGCCGGTGTCGATCGCCTACACGAAGCTCGACGGCATGCCCCTGGGGCGCTATTTAAGGCCGTTTTTCGCCTGGTACGGCGACATGGAGCTGGCCGGCCATCTCTGGCAGGCCTTGGCGCTGGGTCGCTGTACGGTGGTGGTGGAGTTCCACCCCCCGGTCACGATCGCCGAATTCGGCTCACGCAAGGCCCTGAGCGAACACTGCCAGAGAGCGGCGAGCGAAGGGGTCGCCGCGGCGATCTCCGACCGGCCAACCCGGCGGCTGGAGGTACCGGAGACCGCCGCCGCGTAAGCCGCGCCGCGACGACGCGGCGTGACGCGCGCCGGCCAGAGGAGAAGCCCCAGAGGTGAGCAAGAAGCTGTTCATCAAGACCTACGGCTGCCAGATGAACGTCTACGATTCCCTCAGGATGGCGGACGTTCTGGCACCGCTCGGCTACCGGACGGCGGAGACGCCGGAGGACGCCGATCTCGTGGTCCTGAACACCTGCCACATCCGCGAAAAGGCCAGCGAGAAGGTCTTCTCAGAGCTCGGCCGCCTGCGCGGGCTCAAGACGGCCCGGGCCGAGAGCGGCGGCCGGATGATGATCGCCGTCGCCGGCTGCGTGGCCCAGGCGGAAGGCGAGGAGATCCTGCGCCGGGCGCCTCAGGTCGACCTGGTCTTTGGGCCGCAGACCTATCACCGCCTGGCGGCCTTGGTGACCGAAGCGGCCCGCAGCGAGGTCGGCGTGATCGACACCAGCTTCCCCTCGGAATCCAAGTTCGACCACCTGCCGGAAGAGGCCCGGCCGCAGGGCGCCGCCGCCTACCTCTCGGTCCAGGAGGGCTGCGACAAGTTCTGCACCTTCTGCGTCGTGCCCTATACCAGGGGCGCCGAGCATTCGCGGCCGGCCGCGGCGGTCATTGCCGAGGCCCGGCGCCTGGTCGCTGCGGGTGCGCGTGAGATCACCTTGCTCGGCCAGAACGTCAACGCCTATCACGGCGAAGGCCCGGCGGGCGGCACCTGGGGTCTCGGCCGGCTGCTTGGCGCCCTGGCCGAGATCGAGGGCCTGGCGCGCCTGCGCTACACCACCTCGCATCCACGCGACATGGACGAGGAGCTGATCGCCGCCCACCGCGACCTTCCGGTGGTGATGCCCTACCTGCACCTGCCGGTGCAGTCGGGCTCCGACAAAGTCCTGGCGGCGATGAACCGGCGCCACGGCGCCGCCGACTACCTCCGCGTGGTCGAGTGCCTGCGCGCAGCGCGGCCCGACCTTGCCCTGTCCTCCGACTTCATCGTCGGCTTCCCGAATGAGAGCGACCAGGACTTCGCCGACACCCTGCGCCTGGTCACCGACGTCGGCTTCGCCCAGGCCTACTCCTTCAAATACAGCCCGCGCCCCGGAACGCCGGCGGCCGAGGCGCCGGACCAGGTGCCGGAGCCCGTCAAGGCCGAGCGCCTGGCCACGCTTCAGGGCCTGCTGGCCGAGCAGCAGGCCGCCTTCAACCAGGGCTGCGTCGGGCGGGAGCTCGAGGTGCTCTTCGAGGCCGAGGGCCGCCGGGAAGGTCAGCTCCTGGGCCGCAGCCCCTTCATGCAGGCGGTCCACGTCGCGGCGCCGGCCCGGCTCAAGGGCCGGCTGCTGCCGGTCCGGATCGAAGGCGCCCACCCCAACAGCCTGGCCGGCCGGCTTGCCGGCGCCCCGGACGAGCGGGGGTCTGGCGCCGCGGCCGGCGTCATGGAGGCGGCATCGTGAGCCGGGCGCAGAACGCCGATTCCCTGACGCTCCAGTTCGACGACAACAACCTGCTGCCGCAGCTCTTCGGTCAGCACGACGAGAACCTGTCGCGCCTCGAGGCGCAGCTCGGGGTCTCGGTCGCGACCCGCGGCAACCGGCTGTCGATCTCCGGGCCGCCGGACTCGGTACGGGCCGCCCAGCATGCACTCAAGGCGCTCTACGCCCGCTTGGAGAAGGGCATGGAGGTCGGCCAGGGCGAGGTCGACGCGGTGGTGCGCCTGAGCCGCGACGGCCCCGAAGGCGAAGCCGGCGCCGCGGCGGTGCACGAGGAGGCGCTGACGGTCAAGACCCGCAAGCGCCAAGTGACCCCGCGCTCGACCAACCAGGCCGGCTACATCCAGGCCCTGCTCCAGCACGAGCTGGTCTTCGGGATCGGGCCGGCCGGCACGGGCAAGACCTACCTGGCGGTCGCGGTCGCGGTCAGCATGATGCTGGAGGGGCGGGTCGACCGGATCATCCTGTCGCGCCCTGCGGTCGAGGCCGGCGAGCGCCTGGGCTTCCTGCCCGGCGACCTGAGAGAGAAGGTCGATCCCTATCTCCGGCCGCTCTACGATGCGCTCTACGACATGTTGCCGGCCGACCAAGTCGCCAACCGGCTGGCCAGCGGCGAGATCGAGGTGGCGCCCCTGGCCTTCATGCGCGGGCGCACCCTGGCAAACTCCTTCATCATCCTGGATGAGGCGCAGAATGCCACCCCGGTCCAGATGAAGATGTTCTTAACCCGTATGGGGGAAAACTCGCGGATGGCGGTGACCGGCGACCTGTCCCAGGTGGACCTGCCCCGGGGCCAGCTCTCCGGGCTGCGCGACGCCGTCGACCTTCTGACGGGGATGGACTCCGTGGCCCTGGTGCAGTTCACTGATGTCGATGTCGTGCGTCACAACCTGGTGACCCGGATCGTCCGCGCCTACGAGGCGCGGGACAAGGCCGACGAAACTGCCGGTCGGGGCAAGGATGCAAAGCGATGAGGCGCCGCGACGGCGGCAGCGTCCGTGAGGTGGGCTTGGTGCAAGAGGATGCCGACTGAAGGCCCCCGGCAGAAATGAGCGACGAACCCGGAAGTAGACGCTACCTGGTCCCGGTCAGCCGCGAGGGCGGCGACTGGGCGCTGGGCCTGCCCGAGGCCGAGGCCCTGGCCGAGCGCGCCGTCGCCGCGGCTCTGACCGCGGCCGCGGAAGACCCGGCCGCCCTCGCAGGGGCCGAGGTCTCCATCCTCCTCGCCGACGACGCGACCCTGAGACGGCTCAACCGCGACTACCGGGGCCAGGACCGTCCGACAAACGTCCTGGCCTTCCCCAACATGGCGCCGAACAGCGCGCCGCCGCCCGGCATGGCCCTGGCCCTCGGGGACCTGGCGCTGGCCTGGGAGACGCTGCGCCGCGAAGCCGCGGCCCAGAACAAGCCCCTGGCGGACCATTTCAGCCACCTCGTGGTCCACGGCACCCTGCATCTGCTGGGCCACGATCACGAGGCCGAGGCCGAGGCCCGGGTCATGGAGGACCTGGAGCGAGGAATCCTTGGCAGTCTGGGCTTGCCCGACCCATATCGATTTGTGGAGGACAACGGGTCGCCGTCGAAGCGGGAGGCAAGCGGCGCCGGCTAAATGCGAATGAGCGCGACCAGCGAAACATCTGATCTCTCGAAATCCAAGGCCGAAGGCCGCGGCGGCGACGCGCCGCTGACCGGCTTTTGGGGCCGGCTGCGCGGCTGGCTGCGGGGCCGCAACGGCGACAACAGGCTGCGCGACACCATCGAGGAGATCATCGAGGAAACCGAGCGCGAGGAGCAGGCCGATGTCGCCATCGGCAGCCATGAGCGCGTCATGCTCGGCAACATCCTCAAGCTGCGCCACCTGACGGCCTACGACGTCATGGTGCCGCGTGCCGACATCGTCGGCGTCGACATCTCGGCGCCCCTCGACGAGGTCATCACGGCGACCAGCGGCAAGGGCCATTCCAGGGTCCCGGTCTACCGCGGCAATCTGGACGACGTCGTCGGGTTCGTGCACATCAAGGACGTGCTGGCGGCGGTCAAGAGCGAGCGCAAGTTCGGCCTCGCCGGACTGACCCGGGGGGTGCTCTTCGTCGCGCCTTCCATGCGGGTCCTCGATCTGCTGCTGCAGATGCGCCTGTCCCGGGTTCACCTGGCCCTGGTCGTCGACGAGTTCGGCGGCACCGACGGCCTGATCACCATCGAGGACCTGGTCGAGGAGATCGTCGGCGAGATCGAGGACGAGCACGACGCCGAAGCCGGCCCGCGCCTGGTCCGCTGGCCGGACGGCTCATTGGTCGCCGACGCCCGGGTCGACGTCGACGAGTTCGAGGAGGACTTCGGCCGCGTTCTGACCCCCGAAGAGCGCGAGGAGGACATCGATACCCTGGGCGGCCTGGTCGCCACCATCGCCGGCCGGGTGCCGACCCGGGGAGAATTGATCCTGCATTCCTCGGGCGTCAGCTTCGAGGTGATGGAGGCCGATCCGCGGCGGATCAAGCGCTTGCGCGTTCGCCGCACGCCGAACGGGGCCGAGGCGGCCGCCGACGAGGCTTCAAGGCCCCTACCCGAAGGCGAAGCGGAGGCCGGCGCCGAGGTCGAACCCGGGGCTTCCGAGCGGTGACGTCGGAGGCCGTGGGCGCAACGCGCCGGGCCATGCTGCCCCGTTTGGCCGAAGCCCTGACCGGTCTGTCGGCCGGCCGGGCGGCGCTCGCCGCCTTTGGTCTCGGACTGCTTGCCGCCCTGGCGCTGCCGCCGCTCTACCTGGTGCCCCTGCTCTGGCCGGCCTTTACCGGCCTGGTCTGGCTGCTCGACGCGGCGGCGCGGAGCCGCCGGGCGCTGGCCGTCGGCTGGTGCTTCGGCTTCGGCTACCACCTGGCCGGCCTGTTCTGGGTCGGCAGCGCCGTCCTGGTGGTTGCCGAGCAGTTCTGGTGGTTCCTGCCCTTCGCGGTGCTCGGGCTGCCGGCGGGCATGGCCCTGTTCACCGCCGCCGCCGCCGCGGCGGCCCGGCGCGTCTTCTGGCGCGGACCGGCTCGGGTCGTCGGCCTGGCGACCGCATGGCTGGCCCTGGAATGGCTGCGCAGCTGGATCCTCACCGGCTTCCCCTGGAACCAGCCGGGCAGCGTCTGGGCCTTCTCGGACTCCATGCTTCAGGCCGCCGCCCTGGGCGGCATCTGGGGACTGACCTTCATGACAGTGCTGGTCGCCGCCGCGCCTGCCACCCTGGTAGACCGGCGGGCCGACCAGCGGGCCGACCGGGCGGCAGGCCGGGTCAGCACCTGGGCCGCCTGGGGCCTACCCGCCGCCGGCCTTGTCCTGCTGGCGTTGGTCTGGGCCGGCGGCGCGCTCCGCCTGGCGGGGGCGCCGCAGCCGGGCAGCGATCTGGTGCCCGGGGTGACGCTGCGGCTGGTGCAGCCCGCGGTCGATCAGAAGCTGAAGTGGCGGCCGGAACTGCGCCTCGGCCATCTGCGCGATCTCGTGACGCTGAGCCGCAATGGCGACGGCTCCGAGAAGGCCGCCGCCGCTGCCGGGCCGATCACCCATGTCGTCTGGCCGGAGATGGCCTTCACCTACGCCCTCGGCGAGAACGGCCAGGCCATGGAAGGCCTGCTCGCCGCGGTCCCGCAAGATGGCCTGGTGATCACCGGCCTGCCGCGCTGGGCGCGCGATCCCCAGGGCCGTCCGATGATCTGGAACAGCCTGGCCGCGGTGTCCGTCACCGGGGCGGCGACCGCCGTCTATGACAAGGAGCACCTCGTGCCCTTCGGGGAATTCGTTCCGGCTCTGATCACACGGGTCCTCGGCATGGCGAAGCTGACCCACGGGCGAGTCGACTTCAGCCGCGGTCCCGGCCGCCGGACCCTCGAGGTCGTGGGCCTGCCACCGGTCTCGCCCTTGATCTGCTACGAGGTGATCTTTCCCGGCGCGGTGACCGACGGCGAGGGCCGGGCGGCCTGGCTGCTGAACCTCACCAACGACGCCTGGTTCGGCGAGAGCTCCGGGCCCCACCAGCATTTCGTCAGCGCCCGTCTGCGGGCCGTCGAGGAAGGCCTGCCACTGGTGCGTGTAGCCAATTCGGGCATCTCCGCTGTGGTGGACGGATACGGGCGTGTGCGGGGCTTTCTACCCTTGGGGGCTCGCGGCGTGATCGATGCCGGATTGCCCCAGCCCGCGGACGGCCGTACCCCCTTCGCGGCGTTGGGCAATCTGACCCTAGCGATTCTGCTTGGTTTGGGCGCCCTTTTAACCATAGTTATAGGTCAAAGATCCTAAATCGCACTGCGTGTGTGAAATGCTTCACTCTTTGGTTGACCCGATGGGCCATGACGTACTAAAAAAAATTCTCCTAAATGTTGAACCATGACAGGTGAGGTCAGCATGGCTCGCGGCCGCTCATCAGGTAGTGTGGACCGCCTGGGAAGTCCCAATCCGATCGATGTCCATGTCGGCAGCCGGGTGCGCTTGCGCCGTACGCTGCTCGGCATGAGCCAAGAAAAACTCGGGGAAGCGATCGGCCTGACATTCCAGCAGGTCCAGAAGTACGAACGTGGGGCAAACCGTGTCGGCGCCAGCCGGCTCTACGATTTGTCGCGCGTCCTCGACGTGCCCGTCGGCTTCTTTTTCGACGAAATGACGGAAGAAGTCGCCGGAAGCTCGCCGGGGCAGATCCGGGGCAGCACGGAACCGGTGCTTGAGGCCATTGGCCCCGAGCTTGATCCCATGGCCAAGCGAGAGACGCTTGAGCTCGTCCGCGCCTACTACCGGATTTCCAGTCCGAAGGTCCGCAAGCGGATCTTCGAGTTGACCAAGGCGCTTGCCGCGTCCGAAGGTCACGACGAAAGGAACGGCAAGGGCTCCTGAGGCCCTGCCGCGAGAGTTTTGCGCCCCGGGGCCTTTGCCCCCGGGAGCGCGGAACCCGACGACCGACGCGGCCATCCTGCAACGACAGCATGTATCTTTCCGGCGCGGGACCGTTTGGCTCTTGACGGGGGTTTTCCTTCGGCGGCACATTCCCGGCCGCCGGGACCGTCGTCGACGCCTTTCAGCCGCCCTGTCCCGGTCCGGAGCCCAAAGGCCCCCTCTGGCCTCCGCAATCCGCTGACCGTACTGAACCCGAGGAGGACGCGGCGTGCGCCAAGGCAACTATCTTTTCACCAGCGAATCGGTCTCCGAGGGCCATCCGGACAAGGTCTGCGATCGGATCTCGGACGCCGTCGTGGATACCTTTCTGGCCCACGACCCCCTGTCCCGAGTCGCCGTCGAGACCATGACCACGACCAACCGGGTGGTCCTGGCCGGCGAGGTGCGCGGTCCGAAGGAAGTCACGCCGGAACTGCTGCAGGAAGTCGTGCGTGCGGCGGTGCGTGACATCGGCTACGAGCAGAAGGGCTTTCACTGGCGCCGTGCCGTGATCGAGAACTACATCCACGAGCAGTCGGGCGACATCGCGATGGGCGTCGACGCGCTCGGCAACAAGGACGAAGGCGCCGGCGACCAGGGGATCATGTTCGGCTACGCCTGCGAAGAGACCGAAGACTACATGCCGGCGCCGATCTACCTGGCCCATAACATATTGAAATCCCTGGCAGAGGCGCGTCACTCCGGCGCCGAGCCCAAGCTCGGGCCCGATGCCAAGAGCCAGGTGACCCTGGAGTACCGCGACGGCAAGCCCTGCCGGGCCACATCGGTCGTCGTCTCGACCCAGCACAGCGAAGACCTGGACCAGGACGAGATCCGCGAGATCGTCCGGCCCCACGTCGTCAATGTCCTGCCCGAGGGCTGGATGTGCGACGAGCCGGAGTTCTACGTCAACCCGACCGGCCGCTTCGTGATCGGCGGCCCGGACGGCGACTGCGGCCTGACCGGCCGCAAGATCATCGTCGACACCTACGGCGGCGCGGCGCCGCACGGCGGCGGCGCCTTCTCGGGCAAGGACCCGACCAAGGTCGACCGCTCGGCCGCCTACGCCTGCCGCTACCTGGCCAAGAACGTCGTCGCCGCCGGCCTGGCCGAGCGCTGCATCATCCAGGTCGCCTACGCGATCGGCGTCTCCAAGCCGTTGTCGATTTACGTCGACACTCAGGGGACCGGCCGGGTCGACGAGGAGAAGCTGGCGACCAGGCTCGGCGAGATCGTCGACCTGTCGCCGCGCGGGATTCGCGAGCACCTGAAGCTCAGCCGGCCGATCTATGCCCGCACCGCGGCCTACGGCCATTTCGGCCGGGCCGCCGAGGCCGACGGCGGCTTCTCCTGGGAACGCCTCGACCTGGTCGACGACCTGACCTCCGCCTTCGACGCCTGACTCGAGGCCGACGGCGGCGGCGAAGTGCCAAGGGAGATCGGGTTTCAAGCTTCGGACCGCCTCCGGCCGAAGCTGCCTCGATCCAGGGGTCATGACCGAGCGCCGCCAAGAGGACAAACCGCCCCGACGGCAGTTTTACGGCCGCCGCTACGGCCGCCCGCTGCGGCCGGCCCGGGCGCGGCTCATGGAAAGCCTCTTGCCGCGGCTTGCCGTGACCCTGGAGGAGGCCGCCAGCCTTCCGGCTCTGACCGCGCGCTTCGAGCCCGAGCCCGAGGAGCTCTGGCTGGAGATCGGCTTCGGCGCCGGCGAGCACCTGGCGGCCCAGGCGGCCGCCCGGCCCGAGATCGGCTTCCTGGGCGCCGAGGTCTTCGTCAACGGCATCGCCGCGCTGCTGTCTCGGATCGAGGCGGCCGGCCTCGACAACGTCCGGATCTACCAGGGCGACGGCCGCGACCTGCTGGAGGCGCTGCCGGAGGCCGCCTTTGCGCGGGTCGCGGTGCTCTTCCCCGATCCCTGGCCCAAGGCGCGGCATCAGCGTCGCCGCATCCTCCAGCCCGAGACTCTCGATCAGCTGGCCCGGGTGTTGCGCGATGGCGGCGAGCTGCGCCTCGCCACCGACGATCCGGACTACCTGACCTGGATGCTGGAGAAGACCGCGGCGCATCCCGCCTTCGACTGGCTCGCCCGCCGCGCCGCGGACTGGCGGGAACGCACGGCCGACTGGCCTGCAAGCCGCTACGAGCAGAAGGCCCTGGCCAGGGGCGCGAGGCCGGTCTACCTGCGCTTCCGGCGCCGCGGCCGGGCCGTGGCGAAATCCGACGGGGGCGCCGGCAAAGCGCGCTCGAATCCCTAGAAAGGTCTTGCGGGCCTTGCCATATGAAGGGTAAGTTCCGCGCGAACCATAAGGTTTGACAAGTTGCTCTGCGCGCAGACGTGCTCAGCTTCTTGTCGGCTACCGAAGGGGTGGGCCACGGGCCCACTTTTTTTTATCTAACGAACCGTCTTTCTGCGGGGTCGCAGGACGAAGAGAGCGGTTCGGAGGGAGCGCCAGCTCTGCGATCGAAGACCAGCGAGGGCAAGGCCGCCGAGGTCGAGCGCCTGATCGCCCCGACCTTGACGGCGATGGGCTACGACATCGTGCGGGTCCAGCTGAGCGGCAACCAGAGGCCGCGGCTGCAGATCATGGCCGAGCACCGCGACGGCTCGGAGATGAACGTCGATCATTGCGCCGAGATCAGCCGTACGGTTTCGGCCCTGCTCGACGTCGAGGATCCGATCCGCGGCAGCTACCACCTGGAGGTCAGCTCGCCCGGGATCGACCGGCCGCTGACCCGCCTGGCGGACTTCGACCGCTTCGCCGGCCTCGAGGCGCGGATGGAGCTTTCGGTCCCAAGAGACGGCCGCCGCCGCTTTCGCGGCCGGCTGGCGGGGACGGACAAGGAGGAGGTTCGCGTCGAGCTGCCGGAGGGCGAAGTCCGGCTGCCCTTCGACCTGATCCAGAGGGCGAAGCTGGTCCTGACCGACGAGCTGCTGGCGGCGAACGCGAACAAGGCAAGGGACGGACACCGGAGTTCGGATTGAACCATGGAAACGGCAACGGCACTTAAAACCGAACTGCTGCAGGTGGCGGACGCCGTCGCCCGCGAGAAGAGCATCGACCGCGAGGAGGTGCTCGAGGCGATGGAGCAGGCGATCACCAAGGCGGGCCGGGCCAAGTACGGCCACGAGCACGATATCCGCGCCGAGATCGATCGGACCAGCGGCGAGATCAAGCTCAAGCGCTACCAGGAGGTGGTCGAGGAGATCGAGAACGAGTTCACCCAGATCCTGACCAAGGACGCGCAGGTCCGCGATTCCAAGCTCAAGTCGGGCGACTTCATCATCGAGGAGCTGCCACCGATCGACCTGGGGCGGATTGCGGCCCAGACCGCGAAGCAGGTGATCGTCCAGAAGGTCCGGGAAGCCGAGCGCCAGCGCCAGTACGAGGAGTACAAGGACCGGGTCGGCGAGATCGTCAACGGCATCGTCAAGCGCAACGAGTTCGGCAACGTCAGCGTCGACCTCGGCCGCGCCGAGGCCATGATGCGCCGCGACGAGAGCCTGCCGCGGGAATCCTTCCGCACCGGCGACCGGGTGCGCGCCTACATCTACGACGTCCGCCAGGAGCTGCGCGGCCCGCAGATCTTCCTGTCGCGGACCCACCCGCAGTTCATGGCCAAGCTCTTCGCCCAGGAAGTGCCCGAGATCTACGACAGCATCATCGAGATCAAGGCGGTCGCCCGCGACCCCGGCAGCCGGGCGAAGATCGCGGTCCTGTCGCACGATTCCTCGATCGATCCGGTGGGCGCCTGCGTCGGCATGCGCGGCAGCCGGGTTCAGGCCGTGGTCAGCGAGCTCCAGGGCGAGAAGATCGACATCATTCCCTGGTCCCACGACGTCGCGACCTTCGTGGTCAACGCCCTGGCGCCGGCCGAGGTCAGCAAGGTCGTGCTCGACGAGGAACAGGGCCGGATCGAGGTGGTCGTCCCCGACGACCAGCTGTCCCAGGCCATCGGCCGCCGCGGCCAGAACGTCCGGCTGGCCTCGCAGCTCTCCGGCTGGGACATCGACATCCTGACCGAGGACGAGGAATCGGAGCGCCGCCAGGAGGAGTTCCGCACCCGCTCGCAGATGTTCATCGATGCCTTGGACGTCGAAGACGTCATCGCGCACCTGCTGGTCACCGAGGGCTTCAGCACCATCGAGCAGGTCGCTTTCGTGCCGGTCGACGAGCTGGCCCAGATCGAGGGCTTCGACGAGGAGATCGCCGAGGAGCTGCGGGCGCGGGCGCGCGGCCACCTCGAGGAGCAGGACCGGCTGATGGACGAGCGCCGGCGCGAACTGGGGGTGGAGGACGCCCTGGCCGAGATCGAGGGCTTGAGCGCCGCGATGCTGGTCAAGCTGGGCGAAGCCGGGGTCAAGACCCTGGACGACCTGGGGGACCTCGCCAGCGACGAGCTGATCGAACACCTGGGCGCCTTGGCGCCCAAGGCCGAACAGGCCGACACCATCATCATGGCGGCACGGGCCCATTGGTTCGACGACGAGCCGGCTCCCGCCGAGCCGGCCCCCACCGAGCCGGCCGAGGCGCCCGAGGCCGCCGCCGGCCAGGAGCCCTGATCGGGTTTGAGGAGGCAAGCGCGCAGTGATCGAGACCGCCGCCATGCAGGACGGTACGACGGAAGCGCCGGAGCGCCGCCCGGGGCGCCCCGAGGGGCCGCTGCGGCGCTGCATCGTGACCGGCGAGCTGCGGCCGAAGCCCGAACTTCTGCGATTCGTGGTCGGGCCCGGCGGCGTGGTGGTTCCCGACGTCAAGGGCGTACTGCCCGGGCGCGGATTGTGGTTGCTGCCGCGGCGTCCTATAATCGACAAAGCCTGCAAACGGCAGCTCTTCGCGAGAGCCGCGCGGGCACCGGTGCGTGTGCCCGAGGACTTGCCTCTGCAGGTGGCTCAGCTCCTGCGTCGTCGTTGCCTGGATCTGATCGGCCTCGCCAAACGGGCGGGACAGGCGGTGGCGGGTTTCGAGCAGGTCCGGCCCTGGCTCGCCTCGGGTCGGGCCGGGGTGCTGCTGGCCGCGGCGGACGGCGCGGCCGACGGGCGGCGGCGGCTTAAGGCCTTGGGTACGGGCCTGCGGCCGGGGCTGCCGCTGATCGAAGACTTCTCCTCGGCCGAGCTGGGCGCCGCCCTCGGCCGGGACAAGGTGGTCCACGCCGCCCTCGCCGACGGCGGCCTGGCGCAGGCGCTGATTGTCGAGGCGGCACGTCTGGCCGGCGTGCTGGCCGAGGATTAGGGACCTACGACGGCTAAGCGTAGGGATGACATGACGACGAAGGAAGGCGAAGCCAAGAAGCCTCTGAAGCTCAACCGCCCGGGGCGGCTCGAGCTGAAGAAGACCGTCGAGACCGGGCAGGTCCGGCAGAGCTTCAGTCATGGCCGGACCAAGGCGGTCACGGTCGAGGTCAAGCGCACGCGCAGCTTCGAGCGCGGGGCGGGCGGGCGCATGGCCGAGGTCAAGGCGCCGCCGGAAGGCTTCGACCAGGCGACGGCCGAAGCCGCCGAGGCCCTCGGCGTGGCCGAGGTCACGACGGAAGCCCCGCGCACCCTGACCGATGCCGAGCGCGCCGGCCGGATGCGCGCCCTGGAGTCCGCCAAGCGCGACGAGGAACGGCGCCAGATCGAGGCCGAGCAGGAAGCCGAAAGGCGGCAGCGGGAAGCCGAGGACGCGGCCCGCCGGGCCGAGCAGGAGGCCGAGGCGCAAAGGGTCGCGGAGGCCGAGGCCGAGAAGAACCGAGCCGAGCTCGAAGAGCGCCGCCGGATCGAGGAAGAGGCGCGCAAGCAGCTCGAGGAAGAGGAAAAGGCGAAATCCAAGGAGGCGCCCGCAGAGAAACCGGCGGCGCCGGCGGCCAAGAAGCCGGCCGCTGCCGCAGAGGAGCCGGCGAAGACGAAGCCCCGCAAGGGTGGCGGCGCTCCGGCCAAGACACCGGCACCGCGCCGCGGCGGCGACGAGCGGCGGCGCCACGGCAAGCTGACCATCACCCAGGCGCTGACCGGCGAGGACGGCATGGAGCGGGTCCGCTCCCTCGCGTCCGTGCGGCGCCAGCGCGAGCGCGAGCGTCAGCGCCAGGCCGGCGGCATGGAGGGCCTGCCGCAGAAGGTCATCCGCGAGGTCGTGGTCCCCGAGACCATCACCGTGCAGGAGCTCGCCAACCGCATGGCCGAGCGGGGCGCGGAGGTTATCAAGACCTTGATGAAGATGGGGGTCATGGCGACCATCAACCAGACGATCGACGCCGACACCGCCGAGCTGGTGGTCAGCGAGTTCGGCCACAAGCTGAAGCGGGTCTCCGCCGCCGACGTCGAGATCGGCCTCAAGGGCGATGACGACAAGGCGGAGGACCTCAAGGCCAGGCCGTCGGTGGTCACCGTGATGGGCCACGTCGACCACGGCAAGACCTCGCTGCTGGACGCCCTGCGGGCGACCGACGTGGTCGCCCACGAAGCCGGCGGAATCACCCAGCACATCGGCGCCTATCAGGTCACCCTGGCGTCCGGCGACAAAGTCACCTTCATCGACACCCCGGGCCACGCGGCCTTCACCGAGATGCGCTCGCGCGGCGCCAACGTGACCGACATCGTGGTTCTGGTGGTTGCCGCCGACGACGGCATCAAGGACCAGACCGTGGAGGCGATCAACCACGCCAAGGCGGCCAAGGTGCCGATCGTGGTCGCGATCAACAAGATCGACAAGCCGGAGGCCAACCCGGACCGGGTCAAGCAGGAGCTGCTGCAGCACGACCTCGTGGTTGAGGACATGGGCGGCGAGATCCTCGCCGTGCCCGTGTCGGCTGTCGAAGGCACCGGTCTCGACAAGCTGGTCGAGGCCTTGCTGCTTCAGGCCGAGCTGCTCGAGCTCAAGGCCAATCCGGAGCGGGCCGCCGAGGGCGTCGTGATCGAGGCCAAGCTCGAGCAGGGCCGCGGCTCGGTGGCCACCGTGCTGGTCCAGCGCGGGACCCTCAAGGTCGGCGACATCTTCGTGACCGGCAGCGAGTCCGGCCGGGTCCGCGCACTGCTGAACGACCACGGGGAGAAGGTCGAGGAAGCCGGGCCCTCGGCGCCGGTCGAGGTCCTCGGCCTGGCCGGCACGCCGCTGGCCGGCGACGACTTCGTCGTGGTGGAAAGCGAAGCCCGGGCCCGCGAGATCGCCAGCTTCCGCAAGAGCAAGGTGCGCGACCAGGGCGCCGCCGCCAACCGGGTCTCCCTGGAGCAGCTGATCTCCAAGATCCAGGAAGGCGAGACCAAGCGGCTGCCGGTCGTCATCAAGTCGGACGTGCAGGGCTCGGTCGAGGCCATCGTCGGCGCCCTGGAGAAGCTGGGCACCGACGAGGTCGCGGTCCAGGTGCTGCACACCGGCGTCGGCGGCATCAACGAATCCGACATCACCCTGGCCCGGGCCTCCGGCGCCATGGTGATCGGCTTCAACGTCCGGGCCAATCCCCAGGCCCGCGAGCTGGCCCGGCGCGACGACGTGGAGATCCGCTACTACTCGATCATCTACAACGTCGTCGACGAGATGAAGGCGGCGCTGAGCGGCATGCTGGCGCCGTCGCGCGAGGAGAAGTTCCTTGGCTACGCCGAGATCCGCGAGGTCTTCAACATCACCAAGGTCGGCAAGGTCGCCGGCTGCATGATCACCGAGGGCCAGGTCAAGCGCGGCGCCAAGGTCCGCCTGCTGCGCGACGACGTGGTGATCCACGACGGCACCCTGAAGACCCTGCGCCGCTTCAAGGACGAGGTGCGCGAGGTCAAGGACGGCTACGAGTGCGGCATGGCCTTCGAGAACTACCAGGACATCCAGGTCGGCGACAAGATCGAGTGTTACGAAGTCGAGGAGAAGGCGCGCCAGCTCTAGCCCGCGCGCCGCTCTGCCTCGTGGCCCCGGTTCCTTGAAGCCGGGGCCGAGGAGTTATCAGTCATGTCCAGAAGCCGCGGACGGCCGCCCAGCCAACGCCAGCTGCGCGTCGGCGAAGAGCTGCGTCACGCCCTTTCCGAAGTTCTCAGCGAGGCCCATCTGCGCGATCCGGACCTGGTCGAGGCCGCGATCACGGTCACCGAGGTCCGGCTCAGCCCGGACCTGAAGAACGCGACCGCCTTCGTGATGCCCTTGGGCGGCGCCGACCTCGAGGTCAAGGTGGCCGCCCTGCGCCGCGCCGCGCCCTTTCTGCGCGGCGAGGTGGCGCGCCGGCTGAAGCTCCGCTTCACGCCGCGTCTCAGCTTCGAGCCGGACCTGTCCTTCGACGAGGCCGGGCGGATCGACGCCCTGCTGCGCGGCGACCGGCTGCGCCGGGACCTCGAGGCTCCGGACCCGGAGGCCCCTGGACCGCAATCCGCGGACCCGGAGGCGGAGGAGGCCGATCGTGGGGCGTAGGCGCCGCGGCCGGCCGGTCCACGGCTGGGTCGTGCTGGACAAGCCCGTCGGGGTCACCTCGACCCAGGCGGTCGGCCGGGTCCGCCGGATCTTCGACGCCCAGAAGGCGGGCCACGGCGGGACCCTGGACCCCCTGGCCAGCGGGATCCTGCCGATCGCCCTGGGCGAGGCCACCAAGACCGTGTCCTACGTCATGGCGGGCCTCAAGACCTACAGCTTCACCCTGCAGTGGGGGGCGGCCACCAGCACCGACGATGCCGAGGGCGAGGTCACAGCCCGCTCCGAGGTCCGGCCCGGCAGGGCGGAGATCGCCGCCGTCCTGCCGCGCTTCGAGGGCGAGATCGAGCAGGTGCCGCCGGCCTTCTCGGCGATCAAGGTGGCGGGCGAGCGGGCCTACGACCTGGCCCGCGACGGCGCCGCTCCGGATCTGGCGCCGCGGCCGATCACCATCGAGCGCCTCAGCCTGCTCGACTGTCCGGGTCCGGACCTGGCCCGCTTCGAGGTGGTCTCGGGCAAGGGCGCCTACATGCGGGCCCTGGCCCGGGACCTCGGCACCGCCCTGGGGACCCTGGCCCACATCCGGGAGCTGCGGCGCACCGCGGTTGGACCCTTCGCCGAGGCCGATTCGATTTCGCTGGCTTCTCTGGAGGCCCTCGGGCATAGTGCCGCCGCTTTCGAGCACCTTCTTCCGGTCGAGACCGCGCTGGACGACATCCCGGCCCTGGCCTTGACCGAGACCGAGGCGCAGCGGCTGCGGCTTGGACAAGCCGTATCCATGCTGGCCCGCGCAAACCGGGACCGCATTGCCGAACTCACCAATGGCGAGGTGATCTGCGCCATGGCCGGTGAGAAGCTGGTGGCCCTGGCACGCTACGAGGCGGGCGACCTGCACCCGGTGCGAGTCTTGAACCTGTAGCCCCGCGGGGGCGAACGAGAGGACTGAAGACACGATGTCGATTACGATGGAACGCAAGCAGGAGCTGATCGGCGAGTACGCCCAGAAGCAGGACGATACCGGGTCCCCCGAGGTCCAGGTCGCGATCCTGTCGGAGCGGATCAAGAACCTGACCGAGCACCTGCAGACCCACAAGAAGGACTTTCACTCGCGGCGCGGCCTGCTGGTCATGGTGGGTCAGCGGCGCCGTCTCTTGGACTACCTCAAGGGCAAGGACAAGAGCCGCTACGAGGGCCTGATCCAACGTCTGGGGCTGCGCCGCTAAGGTGGCGCAGGGTCCAGACCGGCGGTGCGCGCACTCGGGCCCGACCCGCGGCGTGGCCGGCCGGCCCAGAGGAACCGCAGTCTTGGAACATCGCCAAAGTGGCCGGTGCGATGGGTATTCCGAAGCCGGGCCGACGCAAGGGGCGAAGATTTCGCCGCGCCCCTTTCGCGGGTCCGGTGTGCAGTCATGAACAACCGGCCCAAGACCGTAAGGACTGAACGACATGTTCGATATTCATAGGAAAGAGATCACCTGGGGCGGGCGTCCGCTCGTCTTCGAGAGCGGGCGCATCGCGCGGCAGGCCGACGGCGCCGTGCTGGTCCGCTACGGCGAGACCATCGTGCTCTGCACGGTGGTTGGGGAGAAAGCGCCGCGTCCCGGCCTCGACTTCTTCCCGCTGACCGTCCACTACCAGGAGAAGACCTTCGCCGCCGGCAAGATTCCCGGCGGCTTTTTCAAGCGCGAAGGCCGGCCCAGCGAGAAGGAAGTCCTGACCTCGCGGCTGATCGACCGGCCGATCCGGCCGCTCTTCGCCGAGGGCTACAAGAACGAGACCCAGGTCATCTGCACCGTGCTCAGCCACGACCTCGAGAACGATCCCGACATCGTGGCCATGATCGGCGCCTCGGCGGCTCTGACGATCTCCGGCATTCCCTTCCTCGGCCCGATCGGCGGCTGCCGGGTCGGCTACAAGGATGGCGAATACATCCTCAACCCGCTTCAGGCGGAGGTGCCCGAGTCCGACCTGGACCTCATCCTGGCCGGCACGCAGGAAGGCGTCCTGATGGTCGAGTCCGAAGCCCAGGAGCTCTCGGAAGAGGTCATGCTCGGCGCCGTGGTCTTCGGCCACGAGCAGATGCAGCCGGTCATCGACGCGATCATCGACCTGGCCGAGGCCTGCGCCAAGGAGCCCTGGGACCTGACCCCGCCGGCGCCCGAGGTCGAGACGGTGCGCGAGAAGTTCCAGGCCGAGTTTGGCGATAGCCTGGCGGAGGCCTACACCGAGGTCGACAAGATGACCCGGCGCGACAAGGTTGCCGCGGTCAAGGAAGAGGCGATGGCCTCCCTCGACGAAGAGGACGAGGCCTCGCTGGCCGTCGCCGGCGGCGTCTTCAAAGCGCTGGAAAGCGACATCGTCCGGGGCAGCATACTCAAGACCGGCAAGCGGATCGACGGCCGCACGACCAGCGACGTCCGCCAGATCATCAGCGAGGTCGGCGTGCTGCCGCGGGCCCACGGCTCGGCGCTCTTCACCCGCGGCGAGACCCAGGCCTTCGTCACCACGACCCTGGGCACGGGCCAGGACGAGCAGATCATGGACGCGCTGGAGGGCGAGTACCGCCAGCACTTCCTGCTGCACTACAACTTCCCGCCCTATTCGGTGGGCGAGGCGCGTCGCATGGCGCCTCCGGGGCGCCGCGAGATCGGCCACGGCAAGCTGGCCTGGCGGGCGATCCGGCCCCTGCTGCCCGAGAAGGAGGACTTCCCCTACACGATCCGCGTGGTCTCCGAGATCACCGAGTCCAACGGCTCCTCCTCCATGGCGACGGTCTGCGGCTCATCGCTGTCGCTGATGGACGCCGGCGTGCCGCTGCCGCGGCCGGTGGCGGGCATCGCCATGGGCCTGATCAAGGAAGGCGACGACTTCGCCGTGCTCTCCGACATCCTCGGCGACGAGGACCATCTGGGCGACATGGACTTCAAGGTCGCCGGCACCGATGCCGGCGTGACCTCGCTGCAGATGGACATCAAGATCACCTCGATCACCCGAGAGATCATGGAAGTCGCCCTGAACCAGGCGCGCGACGGCCGCCTTCACATCCTGGGCGAGATGGCCAAGGCCCTGACCCAGGCGCGCGAGGGCGTCTCCGACATGGCGCCGCGCATCACCGTGATCACGGTGCCCAAGGACAAGATCCGCGAGGTCATCGGCACCGGCGGCAAGGTGATCCGGGAGATCTGCGAGACCACCGGCGCCAAGATCGACATCGAGGACGACGGCACGGTCAAGGTGGCCGCGGTCGACAACGAGGCCTCCCAGAAGGCCATCGACTGGATCCGCTCGATCGTGGCGGAGCCCGAGATCGGCGTGATCTACGAGGGCAAGGTCGTCAAGATCGTCGACTTCGGCGCCTTCGTAAACTTCCTCGGCGCCCGCGACGGCCTGGTGCACATCAGCGAGCTTGCGCCGCACCGGGTCAAGACCGTCAACGACGTCATCTCCGAAGGCGATATGGTCAAGGTCAAGTGCATCGGCATGGACGACCGCGGCAAGGTCAAACTGTCCATGAAGCGCGTGGACCAGGAGACCGGCGAGGATCTGGAAGCCGAGGACAAGGGCGGCGAGGCGGCCAAGGCCGGCTGACCGCCAGTCGAAGCGGGAGAGGCGGCCGTGACCGCGCCGCCGGCCCGCATCGCGCTTCCCAAGGTCATGGGGCACCGGGGCGTGGCCGCACGGGCGCCCGAGAACACCCTGGCCGGGCTGCGCGAAGCGGCCCGGCTCGGTCTGTCCTGGGTCGAGTTCGACGTCATGCTGACCCGGGACGCCGTCCCGGTGCTGTTTCACGACGAAACCCTGCGCCGGACCACCGGCTGTCCGGGACGGATGGCCGAGACCGACTACGCCGCGGTCAAGGACCTGGACGCCGGCGCCGGATTCCATCCGAACTTCGCCGGCGCGCCGGTGCCGAGCCTGGAGCAGGCGGTCGAGGTTCTATTGACCGAGGGGCTGCGCCCCAACGTCGAGATCAAGCCGACGCCCGGCCGTGACGTCGAGACGGTCGAACGGACGGTGGCGGTGCTCAAGGCGCTCTGGCCGAGGGACCGGCCGCCGCCGCTGTTCAGTTCCTACAGCACGATGAGCGTCGCGGCGGCCCGGGCCCTGGCGCCGAATTGGCCGCGGGCCCTGGTCGTCGACAGCATCCCGGCGCGGTGGCGCCGAACCCTCGAGGCCCTGGGATGCGCCTGTTTCCACGTTCACCATCGTCGGGGCAGCGAAAAGCTCTTCCGCGAGGTGCACGCGACCGGCTATGCCGTGTCCTGCTTTACCGTGAACCGGGAGCGGCGGGCGCGGACGCTTTTCGAACGCGGCGTGGACTGCGTGATCACCGACGACCCGGAAGGGCTCGGTGCCGCCTGGCGGCCGGGCGAAACGCCGGCTTGACCTCTTCTTCCTAACCTTCGTCCCGGGTCAGGCGGGCCAGGGCCGGCATGCCCATGACGTGGTAGCCGCTGTCGACGTGGTGGACCTCGCCGGTGACGCCCTTGGAAAGGTCGCTCAGGAGGTAGAGGGCAGCGCCGCCGACTTCCTCCAGCTTGACGTTGCGGTTCAGGGGCGCGTGGTCGCGGCTCCAGTTGTAGACGAAGCGGGCGTCGGAAACCGCCGACCCGGCCAGGGTCCGCATCGGCCCGGCCGAGATCGCGTTGACCCGGACCCCGCTCCCTCCGAGGTCGGCGGCGAGGTAGCGCACGCTCGCCTCCAGGGCGGCCTTGGCCACGCCCATGACGTTGTAGCTGGGCATGACCCGCTCGGCGCCCAGGTAGCTGAGCGTGATCAGGCTGCCGCCCTCGGGCATGCAGGCCGCGGCCCGGCGCGCTGCCGCCGTGAAGGAATAGCAGGAGATCGCCATGGTCCGGGCGAAGTTGGCCCGCGTGGTGTCGAGGTAGCGGCCCTTGAGCTCGGTCTTGTCCGAGAAGGCCACGGCGTGGACCAGGAAGTCCAGGGCGCCCCAGTCGCGCTCGACCGCCGAGAAGACCTCGTCCAGGTCCGCTTCGCGCTCGACGTCGCAGGGCAGGACCAGCTTCGAGCTAAGCGACTCCGCCAGCGGCTTGACCCGCCGGCCGAAGGCATCGCCCTGGTAGGTGAAGGCCAGCTTCGCGCCCTGCGCGTGGGCGGCCGTGGCGATGCCCCAGGCGATGGAGTGGTCGTTGGCGACGCCCATCACCAGCCCGCGGCGGCCGGCCAGCAGGCCCTGCGCCTCGCTGCCGCTGTCCGACCCCGCCTGCTCCGCCAATGCCGCTTTCGGAGTTTCGTTCGCCGCCGTCATGATTCGAACCGTTTGAAGGCCAGGGTGCAGTTGGTTCCGCCGAAGCCGAAGGAATTGGAGATCACGCAGCTCAACTGGACGTTGTCTTCCAGCTCCCGCACCACTGGCATACCCTCGGCCTCCGGGTCAAGGTCGTCGATGTTGGCGGAGGCCGAAATGAAGCCTCGATCCATCATCAGGAGGGCGTAGATCGCTTCGTTGACGCCGGCGGCACCCAGGGCATGGCCGGTCAGCGATTTCGTCGAGTTGATCTTGGGCAGCCGCTCGCCGAAGACCTCCTTCAGCGCGCGCAGTTCGACCACGTCGCCGATCGGCGTCGAGGTGCCATGGGTGTTGACGTACTCGACTGGCGTGTTGCCGATGCCGCTCAGGGCCTGGCGCATGCAGCGGATCGCGCCATCGCCCGAGGGTTGCACCATGTCGAAGCCGTCGGAGGTCGCCCCGTAGCCGACCAGCTCGCCGTAGATCTTGGCGCCGCGGGCGCGGGCATGCTCCAGTTCCTCGAGCACGACGACCCCGCCGCCACCGGCGATGACGAAGCCGTCGCGCGCGGTGTCGAAGGGGCGGGAGGCCGCCTCAGGCCGGTCGTTGAAGCCCGAGGACATGGCCGGCATCGCGTCGAAGAGCACCGAGAGGGTCCAGTGCAGCTCCTCGCCGCCGCCGGCGAAGACGATATCCTGCTTGTCCCACTGAATCAGCTCGGCGCCGTTGCCGATGCAGTGCGCCGAGGTCGAGCAGGCCGAGGAGATCGAGTAGCTCGGGCCCTTGATCTTGAACCAGGTCGACAGGGTCGCCGAGTTGGTGCTCGACATGGTGCGTGGCACCATGTAGGGCCCGACCCGCCTGGAGGAGCCCTTCTCGCGCAGCAGGTCGGCGGCCTTGACCTGATTCTGGGTCGAAGGGCCCCCGGAGCCCATGATCAGCCCGGTCCGCTCGTTGGAGACATCGGCCTCGGTCAGGCCGGCGTCCGCGATCGCCTCTTTCATGGCCACGAAGTTGTAGGCGGCGCCGTCGCCCATGAAGCGGCGCGCCTTGCGGTCGACCGCGGCGTCGAGGTCGAGCTTGACCGTGCCGTGGACCTGGCTGCGGAAGCCCAGGTCGGCGTATTCCTGGCTGAACTCGATGCCGGAGCGGCCGTCGCGCAGCGACTGGACCACCTCTTCCTTGTTGTTGCCGATGCTGGAGACGATGCCCAGCCCGGTGATCACGACGCGGCGCATAAGGTGTTCCGATTCAGGCGGTTTCGGGTTCGGCGACGAGGATGACCTTCAAGTCCTTGGCCTCGTAGACCGGCTTGCCGTCGATCTTCATGATTCCGTCGGCAATGCCGAGGACCAGCTTGCGAAGGATGACACGCTTGAGATTGAGATGATAGGTCAGCTTCTTCGCGCCCGGCAGGACCTCTCCGAAAAACTTGACCTCGCCCACGCCTCTGGCTCGGCCGCGGCCCGGCGCGCCCAGCCAGCCCAGGAAGAACCCGACCAGTTGCCAAAGGGCATCCAGACCGAGACAGCCCGGCATGATCGGGTCGTTTTCGAAATGGCAGCCGAAGAACCACATGTCCGGCTTCAGGTCGAGCTCGGCGATGATCTCGCCCTTGCCGTGCTCCCCGCCCTTGTCGGTGATCCTGACGATGCGGTCCAGCATCAGCATCGGCGGCAGGGGCAGGCGGGCATTGCCCGGCCCGAAGAGCTTGCCATGAGCGCAGGCGATGAGATCTTCGTAGGTATAGCTGTTCTTGCGTTCGTCCACTGCTTCGATCCAATAGCCCCGCGCCAATTCTCCACCGGCCGGAGCCGCGCACGATCCGACAGGGCCCACTATAATATAGTCGGCCAAAGGTCAAGCAAACAGCTTGCCCTGCTCGGCGCCCTCCGGTCTCCGTCCACCGCGCGCTTTGCGATAGGGCCTTGCATCCGCCGTCCGGACGCCCAGATCCCTTGGCTGTCGGCCAAGCCCGACCTGGGCCTAGGGACTTATGATTAAAGAGGTTCCAAGAATCGCCAGAGCTTTATGAAATTAGACCTTTCTTCTTTCCGCGGTGTTACTATATTAGCGCCATGAAGCGAACCCGACCCTACAGCGGTCTGATCGACCGCCTGAAGCAGGCTGGCATGCGGCCGACCCGGCAGCGGCTGGCCCTGGCTCGGTTGCTGTTCGACAGCGGCGACCGGCACCTCTCCGCCGAGCAGCTCCACGGCGAAGCGCTCGGCGCCGACGTGCGCGTCTCGCTGGCCACGGTCTACAACACCCTGCATCAGTTCACCCGTGCCGGACTGCTGCGTGAGGTCGTGGTCGAAGCCGGGCGCTCCTATTTCGATACCAACACCAGCGACCACCACCATTTCTTCTTCGAAGCGACCGGTGAGCTCCGGGATATCCCCGGTGACTCGATCCGGCTTCCGGGCCTCCCCACCCCGCCCGAAGGGGCACGGGTGAAGCGCGTCGACGTCGTGATTCGGCTCGAAGACGACGCCAAGTAATTCCTCTATATTCGAGATTTAAGTTTTTTTCTGGAATCATTCCAATCCGTTGACAAGAACTCTTCGTACAGCTATCTAGGGTTTAGGTTCGGGATCAGGGATCGCGCCGCCGGCGCGCCAAGCCGTCCTAGGTCTTGGCCTCAAACCCCTCAAGAATGAAGACGACGGCTGACAGGAGAGTTTGATGTCGCTCAAGGATTCCAAGACAGAGCAGAATCTCAAAGACGCCTTTGCCGGCGAGAGCATGGCCAACCGGCGCTACCTCTATTTCGCCCAGAAGGCGGACGTGGAAGGCTACAACGACGTTGCCGCGGTCTTCCGTTCGACCGCCGAGGGCGAGACCGGCCATGCCCACGGCCACCTTCAGTTCCTCGAAGAGGTCGGGGATCCCGCGACCGGCGAGCCGATCGGCGGCACCGACAAGAACCTCAAGGCCGCGATCGCCGGCGAGACCCACGAATACACCGACATGTATCCCGGCATGGCCCGGACCGCGCGGGAAGAGGGCTTCGACGAGATCGCCGACTGGTTCGAGACCCTGGCCAAGGCCGAAAAGAGCCACGCCGGGCGCTTCCAGAAGGCCCTCGAAACCCTTAACGACTGAGCGCGTTTCGGATCCGTCCGAACGAGGGCGACGGAAGGCTCTCCCGGAAGCGGTGAGGCCTTCCGCCGCCCCCTCGGCTCGACCTCCGGGGCCTCTCGCTCCACCGACCGACCGCTTTCTCAGACACGAGGACGACAGGCATGCGCGAAGGGAGCCTCGAAGCCCCGACCCGCCACCCCATCGACTGGCAGAACCCGGCGTTCACCGATCCCGCGGCCATTGACGCCGAACTGCGCCGCGTCTTCGACGTCTGCCACGGTTGCCGACGCTGCTTCAATCTCTGCGAATCGTTTCCCCGGCTCTTCGACCTGATCGACGAGTCCGAGACCGGCGAGCTGGACAGCGTCGACAGCAAGGACTTCAAGCCGGTCGTAGACGCTTGCACGCTCTGCGACATGTGCTTTATGGCGTACTGTCCCTACGTGCCGCCGCACGAATTCAATCTCGATTTTCCGCACCTGATGCTGCGCTACCGGGTCGCGGAGCAACAGGCCGGCAAGGTGCCCTTCGGCCAGCGCCAGCTCACCAAGACCGACCGCAACGGCAAACTTGCCGCTATGGCGCCGGGCCTGTGCAACTGGGCGGGCGATCGCGAGAACCGCGTGACCCGGCCCTTGCTCGAGAAAGCGGCGGAGGTGCATCGCGACGCTGCGCTACCGAAGTTCCACGGCCGCACCTTCGCTTTGCGGGACAAGAAGGAGCCGCCGACGGTCAACCGCGAGGCGCCGGGCTTCGGGCGCAAGGCGGTGCTCTACGCCACCTGCTTCGTCAACTACAACAATCCGGACATCGGCATGGCCGCTCGGTCGGTCCTCGCCCACAACGGCGTCGAGACCCGGGTCGTCTACCCGCAGTGCTGCGGCATGCCGCAGCTCGAGCAGGGCGACATCGCCAAGGTCGCCGAATCGGCGCGGCGGGTCTCCGAGGAGCTGCTGCGCCACGTCGACGAGGGCTTCGACGTCGTGGCCCTGGTGCCGTCCTGCGCCCTGATGCTGAAGTTCGAGTGGCCTCTGATCCTGCCCCACGAGGTCAACGTGAAGCGCCTGTCCCAGGCGACCTTCGACGTCAGCGAGTACGTCGTGGACATCGCCCGCCGGGAAGGCCTGGCCGACGGCCTCAAGCCCTTGCCGGGCGGGGTAGCGCTGCATTTGGCCTGCCACGCCCGGGCCCAGAACATGGGACCTAAGGCGGCCGAGATGCTGCGGCTGATTCCGGAGGCCGACCTGCAGGTGGTGGAGCGCTGTTCGGGCCACGGCGGCTCCTGGGGGATCATGAAGGACAACTTCGAAGCCGCCCTCAAGGTCGGCCGGACCGCGGCGCGCCAGGCGGGGACCAGCGGCAAGGCCTACGTGGCGTCGGAATGCCCCCTTGCCGGCGATCACATCCTGCAGGGCATCGAGCGCCTCAAGGCCGACAACAAGGTCGAGGTGACCCAGGCCGAACATCCGATCGCGCTCCTGGCCAAGGCCTACGGCTTGGTCTGAAAGGAACCCTCCAGAACCTCGGGAACAAGATGATGATGGCGAACAAGCACGAGATCACCCAAGGCGACATCCTGCCGCCGGAGACCTATGCCGCGGAGCGCAAGGCTCGCCGCGCGCAGATGGTCGAGGTCAAACGGCACCGGCGCATCGAGGTCGGTCCCGTCTGCACCTTCTACTTCGAGAACTACCAGACCATGTGGCACCAAGTCCACGAGATGCTGTTCATCGAGAAGGGCGGCGCGGAGCAGGTCGAAGACGAGCTGCGGGCCTATAACCCCTTGATCCCAAAAGGTAAAGAGCTGGTCGCCACGGTGATGTTCGAGATCGACGATCCGATCCGGCGCAAGGCCTTCCTGTCCCGGCTGGGCGGGGTCGAGGACACCGCCTTCCTGGAGTTCGCCGGCCAGCGCGTCGTCGGCACGCCGGAAGCGGACGTCGACCGTACCTCCGCCGACGGCAAGGCTTCCTCGGTCCAGTTCATCCACTTCGCCCTGACGCCCGAGCAGATCGTCGCCTTCCGCGCCGCCGGTACCCAGGTCGTGATCGGGTTCGAGCACCCGGCCTATGGGCATATGGCGGTGATGCCGGACGCGGTCCGTGAGGCCCTGGCGCAGGATTTCGACTGAGTTTCTATCGGGGCGCGCGGCGCGGAGCCCGCGGGACGGCCGCCTGGATTCTGGTCCCCCGGGACCTGGCCGGTGAGGTCAGGGCTGAAGGTGGCCAGGCGGTCCGGTCGGATCGCAGAATCCAGGCACGACCATCTCTGGTCAGATAGTCGGGTGACGCTTTCGCTTCTTGCAGAAGCGCTTCCCTGGTATTGAAAATAGCCCAGGTGCGGCTGGCCGGGCTTGACCTTTCACGACAGACTATTGACAGAAGGTGCCAGCCAGGGTTGCGATTGGGCGTGAGGAGGGCTCTTCGAGGGCCCTCCGAGACTTGGCGGGACGCCTGGAACGAGCCCGACCTTTCAGCGACTTGCCTGGACCGCCGCCCCCGTTTCGGGCGTGCGCGTCAGCGAAAGGGGTGATAGAAACCGCCGAACGACAAGGGCTCCTAGGTAGGGGAGGCGAAGGGTGTCAAGTCCGGAAACCGGGGTCCGGGCCCCGACGATGACGGGGATCGGGACTTGCATCGCCGCGGCGGGCGGCGACGCCGAGCAGGTCTTCCGCCGTGCCGGGCTGGACCTGGAGGAGATCAAGGACCCTAGCCGCTGGGTCCCTCAGGAGCAGTATCGCCGGGTGCTCGAGCTGGCCAGCGAGGCAACCGGCGACGATTGCTTCGGGCTTCACGTCGGCGCGGCCTTCGACCTGCGGAACTATGGGGTCCTCGGCTATGCCACGCTGAACTGCGCGACGCTCGGAGAGGCAGCGACCAGCCTGGTGCGCTACTTCGGGGTCATGCGCAAGGGTGCCCGCTTCACCTTGAAGGTCGAGGGAGAGACGGCCAGCGTGCGTTTTCATGCGGTCAAGGGATCGCCGGAGATACCGTGTCACGAAGCGGAACTGGCCCTGGCCCGGCTGTGCAAGGGGATCCGCAATCTCGTCGGTCCGGACTGGGCGCCGCGCCGGGTGCACTTCGCCCACCATCGCCAGACCGGGCTCGCCGAGCACGAGAGCTTTTTCGGCGTCGCCCCGCGTTTTGGCATGGAAGCCAACTGCTTGGTCCTCGACCGCGCCGACCTGCAGCGCCGCAACACCGCGGCCGACCAGCGGCTTTATCAGATCCTGAAGCACCGTCTGGAAGCGCTGCTGCCCGATCGGGGCGAAGACGACCTCATCCTGAAGGTGCGCGAGGAAGTCACCGTGGCCCTGGCCGAAGGCGCCGCCCTCAAGGCGGTCGCCGGGCGGCTCGGCCTCGGCGCGCGCACTCTGCAACGACGCCTTCGCGACCGCGGGCTGGCCTACAACGACATCGTCGAGCAGGTGCGACGGGAAGAGTCCTTCCGGCACCTGCGCCAAGACGAACTGCAGATCTCCGAGATCGCCGACCGTCTGGGCTACTCGGAGGTCAGCGCCTTCGATCGTGCCTTCCGGCGCTGGCACGGCACCTCGCCGCTGGCGTTCCGGCAGCAGGCCCGCTGCGGCTGAGCCGGCGGCGCCGACGGCGCTCGGCCGGCGGGACCGGGTGCGGCCGACACCCATCGCGTGGGCCGTCGTCTTGCTCCGAGGCTTTGAATGCGGGCGGGTTCGCCGGGTCGAAGGGGACTGGCAGGCGGTCCCCACCGACCGGTTCGGCGTCAGAACTTCGAGCTGGCGAAGTCGGGCAGGTAGTGCTCGGCGCCCAGGGCCCGGAGTTCGAGGCCCCCGACCACGGCGATCGCGTTGAGCGAGGAGCGCAGCAGAACTCTAGCCTCGTCCAGGAGCGCCGGTTCGAGGTCCTCGGCCTCGCTGCGGAGGTACTCCAGGTGGGCGGTGGCGATCATCAGCTGGACCGCCGCGTCCGCCAGGCACACGGCCGGCAGGGCCGTGACCTCGCTCTCGATCGCGCCGATGCGCTCATCCACGTCCAAGGCCTCGAAGGCGTTAAGCTCGTCCCATTGCCTGTAGAGCCGATTGAGTTCTTCGGCCTTGTCGCGGATCGAGGTAAAGCCGCGCTCAGGCATTTCCTGGCGGTGTTGAATCAGTGTCGCCATTGTTGCCTCCTTGCTGAATTGTCCTCGGGAGCGGTGAACGGAGTTGGCTCTCCAGCGCCGAGACGAGATCGGCCTGCTCCAAGGGCTTGTGAAGGATCTCGACCGACATGCGGCCGTTGGTCTCGACGAGGTGGGTCAGCCACTTGGCGTAGAGGGGGGTGTGCGCCGAGACCAGCAGCAGGTGGGCCGTCGCGCCTTCCTCGCAAAGCCAGGCGGTGATCTCGAAGCCGTCGACCTCGGGCATGACGATCCCGATCAGGATCACGTCCGGCAGATGGCTCCGATAGAGGTCCTGAAACTCGGATTTGGTTCTGGCGGCGAAGACCGCGAAGCCGAGCGAACGAGCGGTGCGCTCGACAGCGCGCAGGAGAACCTGGTCGCCATCCATCATGAGCAGAGTCGGCATCTCGCTGTCCCTCTCAGGTGTTGCCTGGGGCTCCGCTCGGACGAGCGGCCCTTTGAGCCACCGGCGGCGATGGAACCGTTTACATAATGCAGCGCCAGCGCAGCGGTCGGCATTGTCACTGGATTACATATGGCGGGGGGCTTAGGTTTGTTTGACTTCGGATGACAGATTTTTGACAGCCCGTGCCAGAATGCCCGGTGCGGGGTGAGGGGTGCTCCAGGGCCAGGGCCCGGTCGCTGCCGGATGGTCCGGATGCTGGGCGCTCGGCGTGAAGGGTTGGCGATGTCCTTGAACCCGAAGGCGTTCATTCAGGTTGCGGCCATCATTGGGCTGCCGGAGGCCCTGCGCCGCGCCGGCTGCAATCCGGACCAAATCTGCAAGGCGGTCGGCTTGCGGCCGGCCGAGCTTCGGGATCCGGACGCCTCGATTCCTTTGCACGCCTACCTCAACCTGCTCGAGGTCGCGGCCGACCGCAGCGGCGATGATTGCTTCGGCCTGCGCTTTGGCGCCAGCTACGACCCCAGCGACTACGGCGCCCTGGGCTTCGTCGCCCTCAACTCGCCCACCGTCGGGGCCGGTCTGCTGAACGTGGGGCGCTACCTCGGTGTCATGCGCGATCACTGCCGGGTCATGCTTGAAGTCGAGGACAGCATGGCGCGCCTGCGCTACCGGCTTGCGGTCGGCTCGGTCGGTCTGCGCCGGCAGGACGCCGAGATGGCGCTGGGGCGGATCTGCGGTGGAATACGCCTGGTCCTGGGCAGCGACTGGGCACCCAGCGCGGTGCTGTTCGAGCATCCGGCGCCGGCCGACCATCTGCCGCATCGCGAGATCTTCGGCGCCGAGGTTCGCTTCGGGCAGGCCATGAACGCCATGATCTTCGACCAGGAGGTGCTCGAAGCCGAGATTCCGACCGCCGACAGCCGGCTGCTGCGGATCCTGGAGGGCTTCCTGGAAGAGGAGCTGTCGCGGCGCCGTGCCGATCCGGACCTGGTCCAGCGGGTCCGCCGCCAGGTGCTGGATGCCATCGGCACCGGCGTGCCGGGCATCGCCGAGGTTGCCTCGGCGGCCGGGATGAGCATCCGGACCCTGCAGCGCCGCCTCGGCGAACAAGGGCTGACCTACAACAAGCTGGTCGACGACCTGCGCCACGAACTGGCGCTGCAATACCTCGAAGCGCGCGAGGTCAGCATATCGGAGATCGCCTTCCTGCTCGGCTATTCCGAGGCCAGCGCCTTCGACCGCGCGTTTCGCCGGCGCAGCGGCCTCTCGCCGCTGGAGTTCCGCCGCCGGCTCGGCAGTGCCGTGCAGCCGGCCTGAACGGGCAGCGGCAGGCTGCTCTATCTATATGGAACAGATCAAAGTATCTGCGCTCAATTGAATCCAATTGAGCGCAGTTTGATCTAGTCGACCCGCTCGCGGGGATAGACGCCGTAGAATTCGTGGCGCTCGAGCCAACCGCTCAGCCCGTCGATGGAGACTTCGCACCAGCCGCCCTCGCAGGCTTCCAGGCGGGCGATCACCCCCGGCTCGACCCGGGCGATGGGATCGGCGGAGCGCTCCGGCAGCTTCCGGAGGGTCCGGGGCTCGCCGGTCACCATGGCTTTGCGGGCGCCCTGCAGCATGCTCTGGTGGACCCAGCCGATGGTCCCCTCCCAATCGCGGATTCGCCGCCAGGTCTCGTGCTCGTCGATGATCTCGACCGGCAGGTCGCGGCGCCGGTAGACCCAGTCGATGGGATAACGCACGCCCGGACCGGTGCGCAGGTTGACCTCGTTCGCCCGCAGGCTGACGAAGCGGGGCAGCGGCAGGCCGGTGCGGCCCGGACGCTCGGCCTGGCGGGCGGTGTCCGCGGGCGCGGCGTCCCCGGCCGCGGCGTCCTGGGCGTTCGCCGGCGGCACCTGGAGCAGCAGGGCTGCGGCCAGTAAGCAGATCGTCCTGATGTGCCAGGCCATGGTCGTTCTCACCCCTTGCCGCGATGGTTAGACCCGCGGGCGGCTCGCGGTCAAGAATCCTCGTCGTGGCGGGCGCATCTTTCTCCTGCGGCGACGGGCAGGCTGGACAAGGCCAGCGCGCTCCTGATAATGCCAAGCCAATCGGGCGCGCGGTGGAGGGAGCAGATGGCGCAGAACAAGCCGGTCGTCGTGGTGACGCGTCGCCTGCCGGACGTGATCGAGACGCGGATGATGGAGCTCTTCGACGCGCGTCTCAATCTCGAAGACCACGCGATGTCCCAGGCCGAGCTGATCGAGGCGGTCAAGACCGCCGAGGTCCTGGTCCCGACGGTCACCGATCGCATCGACGCCGGGGTCCTGTCCCAGGCCGGCGAGAAGCTGCGCCTGATCGCGTCCTTCGGCACCGGGGTCGACCACATCGACCTCAAGACCGCCCGCCAGCGCGGCATCACGGTCACCAACACGCCCGGCGTCCTGACCGAGGACACGGCCGACATGACCATGGCCCTGATCCTGGCCGTGCCGCGGCGCCTGGCCGAGGGCGAGCGCCTGATCCGCAGCGGCGACTGGACCGGCTGGAGCCCGACCGGGATGCTCGGCCACCGGATCTGGGGCAAGCGCCTGGGCATCGTCGGCATGGGCCGGATCGGCACCGCGGTGGCGCGCCGGGCCCGGGGCTTCGGCCTTTCGATCCACTACCACAACCGGCGCCGGGTCCACGAGGAGCTGGAAGCCGAGCTCGAGGCCACCTACTGGGAGAGCCTCGACCAGATGCTGGCCCGCATGGACATCATCTCGGTGAACTGTCCGCACACCCCGGCGACCTATCACCTGCTTTCGGCGCGCCGCCTCAAGCTGCTGCCGCCCCAGGCCTACATCGTCAACACCAGCCGCGGCGAGGTGATCGACGAGAACGCCCTGGCGCGTATGGTCGAGAAAGGCGAGATCGCAGGTGCGGGGCTCGACGTCTTCGAGCACGAGCCCGCGGTCAACCCCAAGCTGCTGCAGGCCGACAACGTGGTCCTGCTGCCGCACATGGGCTCGGCCACCATCGAGGGCCGGATCGCCATGGGCGAGAAGGTCATCATCAACATCAAGACCTTTGTCGACGGCCACACCCCGCCCGACCGCGTGGTCGAGGCGATGTTCTGAGGAACCGCCGCGGCTCAATCGGTCTCAGCAGCGATGCTGTTGCAGGAATCTTGACGGCGGACAGCGCCGATAGCCGAGGTTCTCTGGCCGGGAGCAATCCGCGCCCCGACGGCACCTGACAAGTCGTCCGGCGGACCGCCCGGCGGCGGGCGGAGACGCATGTGGATCTGGCCAATAGTGTCCAGGATTACCCAGACCATAATCATCAGGTTCGCGCCACTGAAGTAGACGGTCACGCCATATTGGGCAATCAGCAGTTCGGGCAGCAGGCAGACAGCAGCGAGATATGTCGCGGCCAAGAGCGCCAAGCGAGTCTGTAAACGTCCCAGAAATCTGGCAGTGTCGACTCCCGGTCGGATACCGGCAATGAACCGGCCAGAGACCTTCAGGTTCTCCGCGGTGGCTTTCGGATCGAGGGCCTTCGAAGCGCAAAGGAAAGCGAATAACACGATCATCCCGACGTAGATCACCAGGTAGAGCGGCTGGCCGTGGCCGAGCAGGGCGGTGACCTGGGTCAGCCAGTCCGGCCCGCCGCCGCCCGAGAAGCCGGCCACCGTCAGCGGCATCAGCAGCAGCGAGGACGCGAAGATCGGCGGGATCACACCCGCAGAGTTCAGCTTCAGCGGCAGGTGCGGGGGCTCGCCCCCGAACATCTTCGAGCCGACCTGGCGCTTCGGATACTGCACGATCACCCGGCGCTGGGCCCGCTCCATGAACACGATGAAGGCGATCACGGCCACCGCCATGATCAGGAGGCCGATGATGATCCCCGCCCCCAGAGCCCCCGTGCGGCCCAGCTCCAGGGTCGTCGCCAGGGCCGAGGGCAGGTGGACCGCGAGCCCGGAGAAGAGGATCAGCCCAATGCCACAGCCAATCCCACGCCGAGAAATCTGGTCGGCCAGCCACGTAGTGAAGAGCGTGCCGGCGGTAAGCGTGAGAATGGTGGTTAGGCGAAATGCGACCCCTGGGTGGCGGACAAGGGAAGTGCTGGCATTGCCTGGAATGTGTTGCTCGAGCACTACGGCCAGAAAATAGGCCAGAAGGGCCGACAATAGGACGGTCAGATAGCGGGTGTACTGGTAGAGCCGCCTCCGTCCGACCTCGCCGTCCTTCTCCAAAGCAGCGAGCACAGGCCAAACGGCGGCCGCTAGCAACATGAGGGCGCTGGCAGCCAGGTAGGGAAGGACGCTGAAGGCAAAGATCGAGATCCGCCCGAAGCCGCTGCCGGTGAGCGCGTTGAATAGCCTTGGCAGGCCCGAGGGGCCTGGAGTGCAGAACTCGACGATCAGCCCCGGGATGCTGCAGGAAAAGAGGTGTCCTCCGGGCTCGATCCCTGGAATCGGCACATGGGTGCCGATCCGATAGACCAGCAATGCGCCCAAGGTAAACCAGATGCGCTTGCTCAGATCGCCGCCCATGAAGAAGACCTGTGGGCGGCAACCATTTTTTGCAAGCCGCTGAGCTGCAGTCCGAAGCCGCGTGTTGCGGGCCTGCCAGAAGGCCGTTGCTTGCCAGCCGACGCGGGATGATGCTCGTGTCTCACCAGCGCCGGTCCGGCGTGCCGCCGTACCAGCCGGAGCGCAGCTCCTCGGCGATCAGCTTGCGCCACTCCCCGAGCCATTCGAGCTCCTCAAGGAAGGTCATGAGCCTGAGGCAGGTGGCCACCGGCGGCGGCACCGGCGTCGCGCCGGCGGCCCAGCGGCGCACGGTGCGCGGGTTGACTCCGAGCTCGCGCGACAGGGCCGACTGCCAGCGCCCGGCGCCGTAGAGGCGCGCACCGCGGGCCCAGAGCTCGTCGCGGGTCATGGGCCGGGCGGCGGTTTCCGCGTCGCGGGTCAAGACGGGCTCTCCAGGGCGGTCGAAAAGGCTCTCCGCCCATCAATGACATCAGGACGTTAAGGAATGCCTAGGGCGAATCGCCCTAGGGAAAGGCCCCGTCGACGCCTAAATTTCTCGCATTTACAGATCGTTAGCGGGTCGGCCCCTAGGCTTGCAGTGTTAACCGGACGGCATCCCCGTCGTGTATTCCAACGGCGGCTTTGCGACCCGAACGATCAGCGCAGGCTGCTGCAGCGGAAAGGAGGTTGACGATGTTCCCGAGAGGTTCCCCGCGCCCCCGTTTCTGGCCGATCCGGGCCCTGGTCGTCGACGACAAGCGGCCGACCCGCAACCTGCTGCGCGACCGCCTGAAGGCCCTGGGCATCGTCGACGTCTGGGAGGCCGACGACGGCAAGACGGCTCTCGCGATCCTGCGCGACTTCAACTGCGGCGATCCCGACGTGGTGATCTGCGATCTCGAGATGGCGGAGCTCGACGGCCTACGGTTCTGCGACTCGGTGCGGCGGGACCGGACTCTGTCCTGCCGGGAGGTGCCGATCCTGCTGCTGACCCGGGACGCGGACGGCGAGGTCTACCATCGGGCCCTGCAGCGCGGCGCCACTGAGGTGCTGCCCCGCAGCGCGGCCGCCCAGGACCTGGCCCTGCACCTTGAGAAGATCGTCGGGATCGAAGCCCCGGCCTGAGCCGCGGCCGGCCGCGCAGCCGGGCTACTGCGCGGCGCAGACCGCCGCTTCGTCGTAGTCCATCGACTCCAGGTCGCGGATCGTCGCTTGGGGGCCGCAGAGCGGGCAGGCCGGGTCGGCCTTGACCCGGACGCTGCGGAAGGCGGCCGCCAGGCCCTCGTAGAGCAGCAGGCGGCCAGACAGGCTCTCGCCGATCCCCACCAGCTCCTTGATCACCTCGGTTGCCTGCAGGGCCCCCAGGGTGCCCGGCAGGGCGCCCAGCACCCCGACGTCGGCGCAGCTCTCCTTGGGGTTGGGCGGCTGTTCCCCGAAGACGCAGCGGTAGCAGGGATGGGCTTCCGGCGCCGCGGCATCGCGCAGGTGCGCCTTGAAGGTCGAGATCTGGCCGTCGAAGCGCATGATCGCTGCCGAGACCAGGGTCTTGCCGGCCAGGTAGCAGGCGTCGTGGACCAGGTAACGGGTCGCGAAGTTGTCCGAGCCGTCGGCGACCAAGTCGTAGCCGGCGACCAGCTCGGCGGCGTTGCCGCGGCCGATCCGGGTCCGGTGCGGCACCACCGTCACCTCGGGATTGATCTCGGCCAGGCGCTTGACCGCGCTCTCGACCTTGGCCAGGCCGGTGTCCGCCGTGGCGTGCAGGATCTGGCGCTGCAGGTTGGAGAGGTCGACCGCGTCGTCGTCGACCACCCCCAGGGTGCCGACCCCGGCGGCGGCCAGGTAGAGCAGCAGAGGCGAGCCCAGGCCGCCGGCGCCAATCACCAGGACCTTGGACTCCAGCAGCCGGGCCTGGCCCTCCTCGCCGATCTCCGGCAGCACCAGGTGCCGGGCGTAGCGGTCGATCTGGTCGTCGGTGAAATCCATGGCTCTCACGTCTCCTGCGGATTCAATTCTGCGCCAAGCCGGCTGCGGTTTTACAGACCCTCGAAGAGCTGGGTGGTCAGGTAGCGCTCGGCGAAGGAGGGCAGAATGGTCACGATCAGCTTGCCCTTCATCTCCGGCCGGGCGCCCAGCTCCAGGGCCGCGGCCAGGGCGGCGCCGGAGGAGATGCCGACCGCCAGGCCCTCCAGGCGGGCGGCCTCCCGGGCCAGGGTGAAGGCCGTGTTGTTGCCGATCCGGATGACCTCGTCGATCAGCGCGCAGTCCAGGATCTCTGGTAGAAAGCCGGCGCCGATGCCCTGGATCTTGTGCGCGCCCGGCGCGCCGCCGGAGAGCACCGGGCTGTCCTCTGGCTCCACGGCGACCATCTTCAGGCCCGGCTTGCGCGGCTTGAGGACCTGGCCGACCCCGGTCAGGGTGCCCCCGGTGCCGACCCCGGAGACCACCACGTCGACCCGGCCGCCGCTGTCGCGCCAGATCTCCTCGGCGGTGGTCCGGCGGTGGACCGCCGGGTTGGCGGGGTTGGCGAACTGCTGCGGCATGACCGCGCAGGGGATCTCGGCCAGCAGTTCTTCGGCCTTGGCCAGGGCGCCGCGCATGCCCTGGCCGCCGTCGGTCAGGACCAGCTCGGCGCCGAGCAGGCGCAGCATCTTCTGACGCTCGACCGACATGGTCTCGGGCATGGTCAGGATCAGGCGGTAGCCCTTGGCGGCGCAGACAAAGGCCAGGGCGATGCCGGTGTTGCCGCTGGTCGGCTCGACGATCGCGTTGCCCGGCTCGAGCCGCCCGCGGGCCTCCAGGTCCTCGATCATGGCCAGGCCGATCCGGTCCTTGACCGAGGACGCCGGGTTGAAGAACTCGCACTTGCCGACCAGTTCGGCCTCGACGCCGTGGGCCGCGGCCAGCTTGCCGAGGCGGACCAGCGGGGTCGCGCCGATGGTATCCAGGATCGAGTCGTAGATCCGGCCGCGGAACTCGCCGCTTTTGGCCTCGGGCTGGGTGGTCGCCGCCTTTGCCCTGTCTGCACTCACCTTCGCCACTCCCTCTGCCACTGGCCGAGGCGCCGCTGCGCCTAGATGCTGAAGTCCGGGATCTCTGCGGCCTCGCGGCGGATTCCGCTCTCGTGGGCGCGGTTGCAGAGCTCCTCGACGGTCATGGCGTCGAAGCGGGCCATCATCTCCTCCTGGATCTCGGCCCAGATCGGCCGCACGACCTTGAGGCCGATGGCCGAGCCCTCGTTCTCCTCGATCGGGTCGGGCGCGCCTTCCAGCTCGCGGACCACCCGGATGATCTCACCGACCGTGATCCGGCGGCGCTCCCGCGCCAGGCGATAGCCGCCGCGCGGCCCGCGCTGGCCGGCCAGGATCTCCTTGTGCACCAGGTGCTGCAGGACCTGCTCCAGGTAGCGCCGCGGGATCTTCTGCCGCTCCGAGATCTCGTTGGAGCGCACCGGGCTGGGGCCGGCGTGGTAGGCGACGTCGACCACCGCCTCGATCGCGAAGAGCAGCTTCTTCGACAGGCGCAGCATCAGCGCTCGCCGCTCTTCGCCGCCGCGGTCTCGACGCCGGTCGAGCCGAAGCCGCCGATGCCCCGCTGGCTCTCGCTCAGCTCGGCGACTTCGTCCCAGGCAACCTGGACCACCGGCGCGACGATCATCTGGGCGATCCGCATGCCGCGGTCGATCGCGAAGGATTCCTGGCCCAGGTTGATCAGGATCACGCCGATCTCGCCGCGGTAGTCGGCGTCGATCGTGCCCGGCGTGTTCAGCAGGGTGATGCCGTGGCGCAGGGCCAGGCCGGAGCGCGGCCGGACCTGGGCCTCGGTCCCCGGCGGCAGGGCGATGGCGATGCCGGTAGGGATCAGCCGGCGCTCGCCCGGTGCCAGGACCACCGCGTCCTCAACCGCGGCGACCAAGTCGACGCCCGCGCTGTCCGGCGTGGCGTAGTGCGGCAGGGGCAGGTCGGCGCCGTGCGGCAGCCGCTTCACCTGCACGGCGAGGTGGCCCATGGCGGCTCAGGCCTCCCCGCCGAACCAGGCGGCGATGCGCTGGCCCAGGCGCTCGGCGACCAGCTCCTTGGACAGGCGCGGCCAGTCCTCAACGCGCTCGGCGTCGATCAGGTGCACGCGGTTCTCGGCCCCTCCGAAGGTGCCGCTGTCCGGCGAGACGTCGTTGGCCAGGATCCAGTCGCAGCCCTTCCTGGCGCGCTTGGCCTTGGCGTGGGCGATGACCTTCTCGGTCTCGGCGGCGAAGCCGATCACCAGCTGCGGGCGCCGGTTGCCGGCCTCGGAGAGGGTCGCGAGGATGTCGGGGTTTTCGGTCAGCTTGAGGGTCGGCGGCGCCTTGCTGTTCTTCTTGGTCTTCTGGTTGCCGGCCTTGGCCGGGCGCCAGTCGGAGACGGCGGCCGCGCAGACCGCGACGTCCACCGGCAGGGCGGCCTGGCAGGCGGCCAGCATCTGCGCGGCCGATTCGACCCGGGTGACCGCCACCCCCGGCGGATCGGGCAGGGCCGTCGGGCCGGAGACCAGTGTGGTCTCGGCGCCCAGGCGGGCCAGGGCGGTCGCGATGGCGTGGCCCTGGCGTCCGGAGGAGCGGTTGGCGATGTAGCGCACCGGATCGATGGCCTCGTGGGTCGGGCCGGAGGTCACCAGCGCCCGGCGGCCCGACAGGGGCGCGGCAGCGGCGAAGAAGGCCTCGATGGCGGCCAGGATCTCATCCGGCTCGGCCATGCGGCCCGGGCCATACTCGCCGCAGGCCATGTCGCCCTCGTTGGGGCCGACCAGGTGCAGGCCGCGCGCCGCGAGGGTCGCGACGTTCTCCTGTGTCGCCGGGTGCAGCCACATGCGAACGTTCATCGCCGGCGCCGCCAGGACCGACTTGTCGGTCGCCAGGAGGACGGTCGAGGCCAGGTCGTCGGCCCGGCCCGTCGCCATCTTGGCCAGCAGGTCGGCGCTGGCCGGCGCCACCACCAGCAGGTCGGCGTCGCGCGACAGCTGGATGTGGCCCATCTCGGCCTCGTCGGTCAGGGAGAAGAGCTCCTGGTAGACCTTGTCGCCGGTCAGCGCCGCGACCGACAGCGGGGTCACGAACTCCGCCCCGCCGCGGCTCAGGACCGCGCGCACCGCCGCGCCGCGCTCCCGCAGGCGGCGGATCAGCTCCAGGCTCTTGTAGGCGGCGATGCCGCCCGAGATGACCAGGAGTATGCGTTTGCCCTTAAGCATGGAGGTGAAATCACCAAATTCACGCGCCTTGACTGTGGTTCAAAATTAGGGACCGCGCTCGGGCCTGGCAAGCGGCGAGCCTTCCTGGCCCGCTGATCGTCGAAGCCCACGATCTCATGGTTGAGGAGTCCCTGCGCTTGACAACCAGACAAGCGTCCGGAATCAATAAGAACAAAAAAGGAACGAAGAGACACCACGGAAGGGCATCATGCAACTGGACTGGGTCATCCAAGACAAGGTCGTCGACGGCCGCACCGTGACGCCGGCAGAGACGGCGGGCCGACGTGTCCTGGATCCCAAGGAACCCGAATCGATCGCCTTGCTCGAGAAACACCGTGAAGAGATGCGGAAGTACTGGCCCCTCCCTGGCCCTATGCCGACCATGCCACCTGTGCAGCGCGGTGGTTGGTCCTTCATCGACGCCCTTCTGGGTGCGGACCATCGGAGGCGGCTAGAATATGAGAAGAAGCTGAGAGCCTGGCGGAACTACCTGGCGGAAGCCGAGCGCTACCACCTTCCCTTGCAGCAAGTCTTGCCCTCCTTTCTTGCAGAGGATCCGCCCTATGTCGTTCAGGAGGCTGCCCCCGACCGGCGGGACGCCCTGGCGGGCTATGTCGGCAACGGAGGCTGCTACGACTTCGATGCCTGGTACCTTCACGACGATTACAATGCCGTCACCGAACACGCCGCGTCCGAGATGAAGCTTCAGTACAGCAGCGAGCTCGGCCTCGACCGCTTGCCGAAGGAGATGCTGGATCTGGCCAACGATATGTCCTGGTCGCTGGCCCACTACTTGAAGAATGTGCCAGACAAGGACCAAGACAGCATCGACATGATCCGCGCTGTGATCCCCTGGCTGCGCTTCTGGGGCCGCGCGGGGCACGGCTTCGTCTCGGAGCACTGAAGCTCAGTCGAGCAGCAGCACCAGCAGCAGGGCGGCGACCGCGGCCCAGAGGGCGCCGATGTGCCAGGCCGTGCCGCGGCTCCGACCGTCCAGCGCCTTGGCCGAGTCCGGGTGCAGGCGCAGGCCGCCCTCGGCCAGGTCTTCGGAGACGCTGTCCAGGTTCTTGATCAGGGCCGGCAGGCGCTCGGCGACCTGGAGCAGGCCCTGAGTGGTGTCGCGCAGCCGCGCCTCCGGGCCGCGGTTCTCGACCACCCACTGCTCGATCAGCGGCTGCGCCAGGGTCCAGATGTTGAGCTCCGGCATCAGCCGGCGGCTGATGCCCTCGGCCATGACCATGTTCTTCTGCAGCAGCAGGAGCTGCGGCTGCACCTCCAAGGCGAAGCGCTCGCTGAGGCGGAAGAGCTGGCCGAGCAGGCGGGCGAAGGAGATCTCGTTCAGCGGCCGCCCGAAGATCGGCTCGCAGACCGCGCGCAGCGCCTGGGCGAAGCCGTCCAGCGACTGGCTTTCCGGCAGGAAGCCGACCTCGACCTGGACCTCGGCCAGGCGCCGGTAGTCGCGGGCCAAGAGCGCGATCATCATGTCGGCCAGGTAGCTGCGGGTCTTCATGTCGAGCCGGCCCATGATGCCGAAGTCGACCGCCCCGATGTTGCCGCGGGCGTCGACGAACATGTTGCCGGGGTGCTGGTCGCCGTGGAACAGGCCGTCGCGGAAAACCTGGAGGAAGAAGATGGTCGCGGCCTTGCGCAGCACCTCCTGCAGGTCGTGGCCGGCGGCGGCCAGGGCCTCGCGGTCGTCGATCGGGATGCCCGAAAGCCGGCCCAGGGTCAGGACCCGGCGCGAGCTCCGCTGCCAGTCGACCGCGGGCAGGCGGTAGTCGGGATCGCCGGCGAAGTTCTGCGCCAGCTCCGAGGCGGCCGCCGCCTCCATGCGCAGGTCCATCTCCAGCAGGGTCTGCTCGGCGAAAAGCCGCACCGCCTGCACCGGCTTGAGGCGGCGCAGGGCCGGCTGGGTGGTCTCCACGACCTCGGCCAGGCCCCAGAGCAGGTCCAGGTCGCGCTTGAAGGCGGCCTCGACCCCGGGGCGCAGGACCTTGACTGCGACCTCCTCGCCGTCGCTGGTCACCGCCATGTGGACCTGGGCGATCGAGGCGGCGGAGACCGGCGCCTCCTCGAAGCTCTGGAAGAGTTTCTCCAGCGGCGCGCCCAACTCCTCGGCGACGATGGCCTTGGCTTTGCCGCCGGGAAAGGGCTTGAGGCGGTCCTGCAGGTCGGAAAGGTCGGCGGCGACTTGCTCGCCCAGGAGGTCCGAGCGGGTCGAGAGGAACTGGCCCAGCTTGATGAAGGCGGGGCCGAGCTCGGTCAGGGCCCGTGCCAGCTTCTGCCCCGGCCTGCCCTCGGCCCGGCGCCGCGACAGCATGCGCGCCAGGGTCACCGGCAGCGGCGCGATGCCCAGCTCCTCCAGCGGCGCGAGCGCGTCGTGGCGGGCCAGGGTCCGGGCGATCGAGAGCAGCCGGAAAGGGGCGCCCAGTCGTGTCAGCATCGGGCCGGTCCTAGAGCCGCCAGGCGGAATGCAGGGCGGCGATGCCGCCGGAGAGGTTGCGGACCTTGACCTGGTCCAGGCCGGCGGCCGCGATCCGCGCGGCCAGCTCGTCCTGCGCCGGGAAGCGCCGGATGCTCTCGACCAGGTAGCGGTAGGACTCGGCGTCGCCGGCGACGATCTCGCCCAGCCAGGGCAGGACGGTGAAGGAATAGCGGTCGTAGAGCTCGGCCAGGACCGGCAGCACGACCCGGGAGAACTCGAGGCAGATAAAGCGGCCGCCCGGCTTGAGCACGCGCCGCGCCTCGGCCAGGGCCTCGTCGATGTCGGTGACGTTGCGCAGGCCGAAGGCGATGGTCACCGCATCGTAGCCCTGCGTCGCGAAGGGCAGGTCCTCGGCATCGCCGCAGACCCAGTCGATGCCCGACAGCCGGCCCCGGTCCAGCGCGCGGTCGCGCCCGACCGCAATCATGCCGGGCGTCAGATCGCAGACCGCGAGGCGGCCCGGTGCCGCCGGGCTCAAGCGGTCGAGAATCCGAAAGGCGATGTCGCCGGTGCCGCCCGCCAGGTCGAGGAAGGCCTGTCCCGGTCGCGGCATCAGCCAGTCGATCATCGCGGTCTTCCAAAGCCGGTGAATGCCGCCCGACATCAGGTCGTTCATCAGGTCGTAGCGCGAAGCGACGGAGGTGAAGACGCCGCGCACCAGCGGTGCCTTCTCGTCCTCAGGCACCTCGCGGTAGCCGAAGGATGTCTTGCGTTCTTGGTCCGGGTGATCGGATTTGGGCTCTGGCATCTGGGATCGGGCTCGCTTCGGCGGCACCATAGCGCGCGCCCTCCGGGCGCGCTACTCTGCGCCCGACACAAGATCGGACCTTTCCAAGAATGCCCGAGCTCCCAGAAGTCGAGACCGTCTGCCGCGGGCTGCGGCCCAAGCTCGAGGGCCGCCGGCTGACGCGGGTGCTGCAGCGCCGGCCCGACCTGCGCTTCCCGCTGCCGGAGGCCTTCGTCGAGCGCCTCGAAGGCCGGCGGGTGTCGCGCATCGACCGCCGGGCCAAGTACATCCTCATGCATCTCGACAGCGACGAGGTCCTGCTCTGCCATCTCGGCATGTCGGGGCGTATGGTTCTGATGAACGGCGAGACGCGGCCGCTCGACGCGCACGACCACGTCGTCTTCTTCACCGACGACGGCGGCGAGATCCGCTTCAACGACGCGCGCCGCTTCGGGATCATGGACCTGGTCGCGCCGGAGGACCTGGAGCGCCATCGGCTCCTGAAGGACCTGGGCCCCGAGCCGCTGTCGAATGCCTTCAACGGTCCCGAGCTTGCGGCGCGTCTGAAGGGACGGCGCTCGTCGATCAAGGCGGCCCTGCTCGACCAGAAGGTCGTCGCCGGCCTGGGCAACATCTACGTCTCCGAAGCCCTGTTCTTCGCCGGGATCTCGCCGCGCCGCCAGGCCTACACGGTTCAGGGCGCCCGGGCCGAGCGCCTGGCCGCGGCGGTCCGCCGGGTCCTGGAGGCGGCCATCGCCGCCGGCGGTTCCTCGCTCAGGGACTATGTCCAGGCCGATGGCGAGCTCGGCTACTTCCAACACCACTGGGCGGTCTACGGCCGGGAGGGCGCGCCCTGTCCCGGCTGCGATTGCGGCGCGGTTGAGGACGCGTCCGGCAAGCGGGGGATCCGGCGCATCGTGCAGTCCAACCGCGCCACCTTCTATTGCCCCGGCCGGCAGCGCTAGGTAAGGAAGGGGCATGAAGCCCACTCCCCGCGTCCTGAGTCTTCTGGCCTTGCTGTGCCTGCTGCTGCCCGCGCTTTCGCCCGGCCAGGCGGCGACGCAGGAGCCCGGCCGCTACTTCACCGAGCTGCCGGACCTGCCGCTGATGCCGGGCATGGCGGAGATGCCCGAGGCCGGCGTCAGCTTCGACAAGCCGGAAGGCCGGATCGTCGAGGTCTACGCCCAGGGTGCGGGCACGGCGGACGAGGTGCTGCGCTTCTACCGGCGCGCCCTGCCGCAACTCGGCTGGGAGGTTGCGGGACCCAAGCGCTTCCGCCGCGAGGGCGAGGTCCTTGACCTCGAGGTCGAGACCGCCGGCGGTTTCGTCACCTTGCGCTGCGCCTTGCACCCGGAATAGCCGGATCCGCCGCGCCGCCCTTTGATCCTTCTCTGGAGAACAGCATGTCCTACGAGAACATCCTGGTCGAGAAACGCGACGCCGTCGGCCTGATCACCCTCAACCGGCCGCAGGCGCGGAACGCGCTCTGCGCCGCCCTGATCGACGAACTCGAGCAGGCAATCGACGACCTCGAGGCCGACGAGGCCATCGGCGCCATCGTGGTGACCGGCTCCGAGAAGGCCTTCGCCGCCGGCGCCGACATCAAGGAGATGCTCGATAAGACCTACATGGAGGTCTACAAGGGCGACTTCATCACCAAGGGCTGGGAGCGCCTGTCCAAGGCCCGCAAGCCGACCATCGCGGCGGTGGCCGGCTACGCCCTGGGGGGCGGCTGCGAGATCGCCATGATGTGCGACATGATCATCGCCGCCGAGAGCGCCAAGTTTGGCCAGCCGGAGATCACCATCGGCACCATCCCGGGCTCCGGCGGGACCCAGCGCCTGACCCGCTTCGTCGGCAAGGCCAAGGCCATGGACCTCTGCCTGACCGGCCGAATGATGGACGCCGAGGAGGCGGAGCGGGCCGGACTGGTCGCCCGGATAGTGCCGGCGGAGACGCTGCTCGACGAGGCCCTGGCCGTGGCTGAGCGCATCGCTTCGCTGTCTCGTCCGGTGGTGATGATGGCCAAGGAGGCGGTCAACCGGGCCTACGAGACCACCCTGGCCGAGGGCATTCTCTTCGAGCGGCGGCTGTTTCACTCCACCTTTGCGATCGAGGACCGCAAGGAGGGCATGACGGCTTTCGCCGAGAAACGTCCGCCCAAATGGTCGCAGAATTGAGTCCGGAGGGGTCCCGGGCCCGAGCTCCGGGGTGCTTGACGGGTCCCCGGGCCGGGTCTATAACGCCGGCCGCTTCCCGCGCGGAAGATTTCCAGATCTGACAGGTTCCAGAGCCCTATGGCGCATCATAAATCGGCAAAGAAGCGGATCCGCCGCAACGACCGCAGGGCCGCGATCAATCGCGCCCGCATCAGCCGCATCCGCACCCACGTCAAGAATGTCGAGTTGGCGGTCGCCAGCGGCGACAAGGAGGCGGCGCGCGCCGCCCTGCATGCGGCCCAGCCCGAACTGCATCGCGGCGTGACCAAAGGCGTACTTCACAAGAACACGGTGGCGCGAAAGCTGTCGCGACTTTCGGCACGGGTGAAGGCGCTGGCCTAGGCGCAACGCGCGCCGGTTTCCGTCCATTTTTGGATCCTCCTGCTCGTGCACTTGACCGGCGCGATCGGTTTTGCTTTGCCGGAGTTCAGCCCGGATCGGCGGGTCGATTCCGGGGCCGCGACGAAAAAAACATTCCGTTCGCTTTTCGGTCCCGTTGCCAGCATCCGGCGCCAAAGGTACATTAACTACGCTGTTCCAGTGGGGGCGAACGGCAAATAATGGGTCCGGCTCCAAAAGTAATAGAGGGATCGTCGGAGGGGCGCGCGATAGTCATTAGATCGCGCGGGAGCTTATTGGCCTTAATGAAGTAGGCAAATTAGTAGTGTCAAAACTCGGCGCGGGAAGATTCGGGACTTCCTTTTTTTGCGCTGTAAGAAAAAACATAAGCGAAACGACGACAGGGGGAGCAGCGGCGTGCATTGCACCGATCTGGAAACGGGGATCCAGAAAGCTGCCCCGGGAGTCTTTCTCGGAGTTGACCATTTGCTGTGGACGATCCGCGCGAAGATGGGCGCGGAGGAGGGGTCGGCCTGTGCCTTGGCGCGGTGTCGGATCGCAGCAGATGCCGCCGTGGGGTAACGAAATGACCCAGAGTGACGGGGTACCTGAGTTGCAGGAAGCGTGGGCGCGTGTCCGGGGCCGGTTGCGCGCCGATGTCGGGGAATCCGCCTACCGAAGCTGGCTGAAGCCGCTGACCTTGATGTCCTCCAAGAATGGCGTCGTGCGTATGGCCGTGCCGACGCGCTTCATGCGCGACTGGGTGACGGGAAACTACGCGGACCGCATCCGGGCGCTGTGGTGCAGCGAGGACCGGCGGGTGAAGACCGTCGAGATCGTGGTCCGCCCGGCGGAGCGGCCGAGTCCGAAGCGCGCCACGGAGGAGGCGGCACCGGCGGCCAAGGTCGCGCCGCGTCCGAGCGACGCCGGCCTCTACGCCAGCGCGCCGGAGGCCGCGCCGCGGGAGATCTCGGCGCCGCTCGATCCGCGCTTCACCTTCGAGAACTTCGTGGTCGGCAAGCCCAACGAACTCGCCTATGCCGCGGCGCGACGGGTCGCCGAGGCCGAGATCGTGCCCTTCAATCCTCTGTTCCTCTACGGCGGCGTCGGCCTGGGCAAGACCCACCTGATGAACGCCATCGCCTGGCACATCACCAAATCGCGGCCCGAGCGGCGGATCATCTACCTTTCTGCCGAGAAGTTCATGTACCAGTTCGTCCGCGCCCTGCGCACCAAGGACACCATGGCCTTCAAGGAGCAGTTCCGCTCGGTCGACGTGCTGATGATCGACGACGTGCAGTTCATCGGCGGACGCGAGGCCACCCAGGAGGAGTTCTTCCACACCTTCAACGCCCTGGTCGACCGCAACCGTCAGGTCGTGATCTCGGCGGACAAGAGTCCCTCGGACCTGGAAGGCGTGGAGGAGCGGATGCGCTCGCGTCTCGGCTGGGGCCTGGTCGCGGACATCCACCCGACGACCTACGAGCTGCGCCTCGGGATCCTGCAGTCCAAGGCCGAGCAGCTGGGCGCCGGGATTCCCGGCAAGGTCCTGGAGTTCCTGGCCCACAAGATTCCCTCCAACGTGCGCGAGCTCGAAGGCGCGCTGAACCGCATCGTCGCCCACGCGACCCTGGTCGGCCGGCCGGTGACCCTGGAGGCGACCCAGGAGGTGCTGCACGACCTGCTGCGCGCCAACGACCGCCGGGTGACCATCGACGAGATCCAGAAGCGGGTCGCCGAGCACTACAACATCCGCCTGGCCGACATGCATTCGGCGCGCCGGGCCCGCGCCGTGGCCCGCCCGCGGCAGGTCGCGATGTATCTCGCCAAGCAGCTGACCTCCCGCTCGCTGCCCGAGATCGGCCGCAAGTTCGGCGGCCGGGACCACACCACGGTGATGCACGCGGTGCGCAAGGTCGAGGAGCTGAAGACCATCGATTCCAGCTTCGCCGACGATGTCGAGCTGCTCCGCCGGATGCTCGAAAGCTAGGCCCGCCAGAGGGCCGCTCCGGGGCCGGATTTGCAGGCCGAGTCAAGGCTTTGAAAGCACCTTGCGAAGGCGGGCTAAACCGCCATTAAAGCTACCTTTTCCGGGCACGGGCGGGTATACTTTGCGACCTGTCCGAAGGGGTCCGATTCGGGAGCCCTCGGGGGCGGGTCGCGGTCCGGATCCGGGGCCGAAATCTCCACTCGCAGGGGTAGGGCTGCGTGGACCGCGCAAGGGCAAAATCACGCTGAATTTGGGCATTTTTCCAGGGCATCATGAAGCTGACCATTGAACGCGCCGCGCTGCTCAGGTCTTTGGGCCATGTGCAGAGTGTCGTCGAGCGCCGCAACACCATTCCGATACTGGCCAACGTCCTGATCGAGGCGGAGGCCGGCAAGCTCCGGCTGACCGCGACGGACATGGACCTCAACATCGTCGACGAAGTGGCGGCCGAGATCGGCGACGCCGGTGCGACCACGGCCCCCGCGCACACGCTCTACGACATCGTCCGCAAGCTGCCGGACGGCGCCCAGGTCGAGCTTTCGACCGGTGGCGACAGCGGCCGCATGGTGCTGCGCTCGGGCCGTTCGGAGTTTACGCTGTCGACACTGCCGAAGGAGGACTTCCCGGCCATGGGCAGCGGCGACCTGCCGCAGAGCTTCCAGCTCAAGGCCAGCGCGCTGCGCGACATCATCGACCGGACCCGCTTCGCGATCTCGACCGAGGAGACCCGCTACTACCTCAACGGGATCTATCTCCACGCCGCGGAGGCCGATGGCACCGAGGTCCTGCGCGCGGTGGCGACCGACGGACACCGTCTGGCGCGCTTCCAGATGCCGCTTCCAGAGGGCGCAGCCGCCATGCCCGCCGCGATCATTCCGCGCAAGACGGTCAACGAGGTGCGCAAGCTGATCGACGAGACCGAGGATCCCGTCACGGTCTCGCTCTCCGACACCCGGATCGAGTTCGCCTTCGACGCGACCTTGCTGACCTCCAAGCTGATCGACGGCACCTTCCCCGACTATCAGAGGGTGATTCCGTCGGGCAACGACAAGATGATGGAGGTCCGCTGCAAGGACTTCGCCGAGGCGGTGGACCGGGTCTCGACGATCTCCAGCGAGAAGAGCCGGGCGGTGAAGCTCTCCGTGCACGGTGGCAGCTTGACCCTCTCGGCCAACAGCCCGGAGAACGGCACCGCAGTCGAGGAGCTGGAGATCGACTACGGCGGCCAGGAGCTGGAGATCGGATTCAACTCGCGCTACCTGCTGGACATCGCCCAGCAGATCGAAGGCGAGGGCGCCCAGTTTGCGATGGCCGACGCCTCCTCGCCCACCATCGTGCGCGATGCGGCCGACGGCGACGCGCTCTACGTGCTCATGCCGATGCGGGTTTGAGCGGCGCCGCCATCGGACCAGCGAACTTGGTGAGCCCGGCCACAGCGAGCGATGGAGCCTGGAGCGGCTCGGCGGAAGCGCCGGCCGAGACGCCGTCCGTCTGGCTCGCACGCGTCCGGCTCAGCAGCTTTCGCAGCTACGCGGAGGCGGAGCTCGAGACCGACGGCCGCCCGGTCGTCCTGACCGGGGCCAACGGCGCCGGCAAGACCAACCTTCTGGAGGCGATCTCCTACCTGGTGCCGGGCCGCGGGCTGCGGGGCGCCCGGCTGTCGGAGGTCGACCGCCGGCTCCCCGAGGCCGAGGCCGTGGGAGGGAAGGGCGCGGGTCATTCCTCTGGTCCTTGGGCCGTCGCTGCCGAAGTGATGACACCTGAGGGGCCGCGCCAGCTCGGCACCGGGCGGGATCCGGCTGCAAGCGGGCGGGAGCGCCGCCTGGTCAAGGTCGACGGCAGCCTGGTCTCCAGCCAGCAGGCTTTGGGTGACGTCCTGGGCGCGGTCTGGCTGACGCCGCAGATGGACCGTCTCTTCCTTGAGGGCGCCCCGGGGCGCCGGCGGTTCCTCGACCGTCTGGTGCTGACCTTCGATCCCGCCCATGCCGGGCGGATCACCGCCTACGAGCAGGCCCTGCGCGAGCGGGCGCGGATCCTGCGCGGCGACAACGGCCCCGCCGACCCGGACTGGCTGACCGCCCTGGAGGAGACCATGGCCGAGCGCGGGATCGCGATCGCGGCCGCCCGCCGGGACCTGGTCGGGCGCCTGGCCGCGGCCTGCGCCGAGGCCGAGGGCGCCTTTCCCAAGGCCGGACTGGGCCTGGCCGGCGACCTCGAGTCCTGGTTGGCGGAGGCGCCGGCCCTGGAGGCCGAGGACCGCTTCAAGGCCGCCCTGGCGGCCGGCCGCCGCCAGGACGCCGAGACCGGCGGCGCCGCCCTCGGGCCGCACCGAAGCGACCTCGCGGTCCGCCACCTGGCGCGCCGGATGCCGGCGGCGCAGTGCTCGACCGGCGAGCAGAAGGCCCTGCTGATCTCGATCATCCTGGCCCACGCGCGCCTGGTGACGCTGCAGCGGGGCCAGGCGCCGCTGCTTCTGCTGGACGAGATCGTCGCCCACCTGGATGCCGAGCGGCGGGCGGCGCTGTTCGAGGCGCTGCTGTCCCTGGGCGCCCAGGCCTGGTTGACCGGCACGGACGGCGGCCTCTTCGAAGACCTCGGCACCGCGGCGCTCTTCGTGACCGTCCGGGACTCCCGTCTGACGCGCTAGCGCGTCGGCGACGCCGCTCCGCATTGGCAAGAAACAGCGTGATGCACTCATGACCGACGAAACACGATCCAACAACGGTGGCAACGGCGACTACGGTGCGGAGTCGATCAAGGTCCTGCGCGGCCTTGAGGCGGTGCGCAAGCGTCCCGGCATGTACATCGGCGACACCGACGACGGCACCGGCCTGCACCACATGGTCTACGAGGTGGTCGACAACGCGATCGACGAGGCCCTGGCCGGCTATTGCGACGCGGTCGAGATCGTCCTCAACGGCGACGGCTCGGTCACGGTCAAGGACAACGGCCGCGGCATTCCGGTCGACATCCATCCCGAGGAGGGCGTCTCGGCGGCCGAGGTCATCATGACCCAGCTCCATGCCGGCGGGAAGTTCGACCAGAACTCCTACAAGGTCTCCGGCGGCCTGCACGGCGTCGGGGTCTCGGTGGTAAACGCCCTGTCGAAGTCGCTGGAGCTGCGGATCTGGCGCGACGGCCGCGAACACGCCATGCGCTTCCTGGACGGGGAAGCCGAGTCGCCGCTCGCCGTCGGCGAGCCCGCACCCGATCGCAGCGGCACCGAGATCACCTTCCAGCCCTCCGAGGCGGTCTTCACCAACACCGAGTTCGACTTCGACACCCTGGAGCACCGCCTGCGCGAGCTCGCCTTCCTGAACTCCGGCGTGAAGATCCGCCTGGTCGACGACCGCCATGCCGAGGAGAAGGCGGTCGAGCTGCACTACGAAGGCGGCCTCAAGGCTTTCGTCCAGTACCTGGACCGGACCAAGACCTCGCTGATCGAGGAGCCCATCACTTTCGCCCTGGAGCGCGACGGGATCGGCGTCGAGGTCGCGCTGCAGTGGACCGACAGCTATCACGAGACCATGCTCTGCTTCACCAACAACATCCCGCAGCGCGACGGCGGCACCCACCTGGCCGGTTTCCGCGGCGCGCTGACCCGGCAGATCAACGCCTATGCGGCGGACTCCGGCCTGGCCAGGAAGGAGAAGATCGCGCTCAGCGGCGACGACGCCCGCGAGGGCCTGACCTGCGTGCTCTCGGTCAAGCTGCCGGACCCGAAGTTCTCCAGCCAGACCAAGGACAAGCTGGTGTCCTCGGAGGTCCGGCCGGTGGTCGAGAGCGTGGTCAACGAGCGCCTCGGCCAGTACTTCGAGGAGCACCCCAACGAGGCCAAACGCATCGTCGCCAAGGTGGTCGAGGCGGCGGCCGCCCGCGAGGCGGCCCGCAAGGCGCGCGAGCTGACCCGGCGCAAGGGCGTGCTCGACGTCTCTAACCTGCCGGGCAAGCTCGCCGACTGCCAGGAGCGCGATCCCGGGCGGGCCGAGCTCTTCATCGTCGAGGGCGATTCCGCCGGCGGCTCGGCCAAGATGGCCCGCGACCGCAAGACCCAGGCAATCCTGCCGATCCGCGGCAAGATCCTGAACGTCGAGCGGGCGCGCTTCGACAAGATGCTCTCCAGCCAGGAGATCGGCACCCTGATCACCGCGCTGGGCACCGGGATCGGCAAGGAAGAGTTCAACATCGAGAAGATCCGCTACCACAAGATCATCATCATGACCGACGCGGACGTCGACGGCAGTCACATCCGCACCCTGCTGCTGACCTTCTTCTTCCGGCAGATGCCCGAGATCATCGAGCGCGGCTACCTCTACATCGCCCAGCCGCCGCTCTACCGCGCCAAGAAGTCGGACTCGCTGCGCTATCTGAAAGACGACCGGGAGCTCGAGGCCTTCCTGATCGAGAGCGGCGTGCGCGACGCTGTCCTGTTGGGCCAGGACGGCGCCCAGGTCGCTGCGGGGGCCTTGACCGAGCTGGTCGAGCACGCGGTCCGGGCCCGGCACCTCATGGCCAACCTGGTCAACAAGGTCGGCAACCGGGACGTGGTCGAGCAGGCGGCCATCGCCGGCGCCCTCAATCCGGACCTGATCCCGGATGCCGAACGGGCCGCCCAGGCGGCGGGCTACATTGCCCGGCGCCTCGACGCCCTGGCCCCGGAGCACGAGCGCGGCTGGATCGGCGAGGCGGCGCCCGACGGCGGCCTGGCCTTCCGTCGCACCCTGCGCGGCTTCACCGAGCGCCGGGTGATCGACGGCATCCTGATCCGCAGCTCGGAGGCCCGGCGCCTCGACGGGATGGCGGAGGAGCTGCAGGAGACCTACCAGAGCCACGGCGAACTGCAGGCCAAGGACAAATCCTACCGCATCACCGGGCCCAACAGCCTGGTCGAGGCCGTCTTCGAGCTGGGCCGCAAGGGCATCACGATTTCGCGGTACAAGGGCCTGGGCGAGATGAACCCGGACCAGCTCTGGGAGACGACCTTGGATCCCAACGTCCGCTCCCTGCTCCAGGTCCGGGTCAAGCAGGTCGACGAGGCCAAGGACATTTTTGCAACACTCATGGGCGATGTTGTCGAGCCGCGTCGCGAATTCATTCAGACCCATGCCCTGGAAGTTGCCAATCTGGACGTCTGAGACCCAGCGCGGCGGCGGGGCCGGACGATCCGGTCACAGCCCTGCCACATTGCTGCCCTGTCTTGGACGCGGCGCGGGCCTATCTTGAAAGCAGCGGCCCAGACCCAAGATTGGGCCTGAGGCTTGGAGCGGCAGAACCAGGGGGTCGACTTGGCAGGGACCAAGCGGAAACAGCCGAGTATCCGACTTCGTAGCGACAGCAGACCGAGCTGGCAGCGCCGGCGGGCCCCGAAGCGGCGGGTCGGGCGCTGGCTCCTGGTCTGGACCGGGGTGATCGCGGTCTGGGGCCTGGTGGCGCTCGGCGGCCTGGTCGCCTACTACGCCTACGACCTGCCGGACGTCGCCCAGATCGCCGCCGCCAACCGCGCGCCCAGCGTGACCCTGCTGGCCGCCGACGGTTCGGTCCTCGCCAACTACGGCGAGCTCTACGGCGAGGCGGTCGACGTCGGCGACCTGCCGCCCCACGTGCCCCAAGCGGTGATCGCGGTCGAGGACCGGCGCTTCTACAGCCACGGCGGGGTCGACGTCTTTGGCCTGGCGCGGGCGATGCTCGCCAACATCCGGGCCGGCCGGATCGTCCAGGGCGGCTCGACCATCACCCAGCAGCTGGCCAAGAATCTCTTCCTCCAGCCGGACCGCACCTTGCGCCGCAAGGTGCGCGAGGTCCTGCTCGCCTTCTGGCTGGAGCGGAAGTTCTCCAAGGACCAGATCCTGACGCTCTATCTGAACCGGGTCTACTTCGGCGCCGGGACCTACGGGGTCGATGCCGCCGCGCGGCGCTACTTCGGCAAGTCGGCGAAGGAAATCACGCTCTACGAGGGCGCCGTCCTGGCCGGTCTCCTCAAGGCGCCCTCGCGCTACAATCCGACCCGCAACCTGGGTGCCGCCGAGGGCCGGGCGCAGCTGGTCTTGCAGGCAATGGTCGAGACCGGCTTCATCGGCGAGGCCGAGGCCATCGCCGCATTGACCAAGAAGACCAACCTGGCGTCGATCGCCGGTTCCGGGACCCGCTACTTCGCCGACTGGATCCTCAACGAGGTCCGCAGCTATGTTGGCTACAGCGACCGCGACCTGATCGTCCAGACCACCCTCGACCTGCCGCTGCAGAAGGCCGCCCAGGAGGAAGTCCGCAAGACCCTGGAGCAGGACGGCGAGGGCCGCGAAGCCAGCCAGGCGGCCATGGTGGTGATGACCCCCGACGGCTCGGTGCGGGCCATGGTCGGCGGCCGGGACTACGGCGAGAGCCAGTTCAACCGGGCGACCCAAGCGCTGAGGCAGCCGGGCTCGGCCTTCAAGCTCTTCGTCTACCTGGCGAGCTTCGAGGGCGGCCTCTATCCGGACCGCCGCTTCGTCGACGGGCCGATCCGGATCGGCCGCTGGTCGCCCAAGAACTACGCCGACCGCTACTACGGTGAGGTCACCCTGCGGGAGGCCTTCGCCCGTTCGCTGAACTCGGTCGCGGTCCAGGTCTCCCAGGCGACCGGCCCCGACACCGTGGCCGACACCGCGCGGCGGCTCGGCGTCACCAGCGATCTCGACCCCCAGCCCAGCCTGGCGCTCGGGACCTCGGAGGTTTCCCTGCTCGAGCTGACCACCGCCTACGCGGTCTTCGCCAACCGCGGCTTCGGCGTCTGGCCGCACGGCATCAAGGAGATCCGCGACTCTTCGGGCCGGGTCGTCTACCGCCGGGTCAGCAGCGGCGCCGGGCAGCTGGTCCGCGCCCGCCAGGTCGACCAGATGAACGACCTGCTGCGCGCCACCGTGGAATGGGGCACCGGCAAGGGCGCCAAGTTCGAATGGCCGGCGGCCGGCAAGACCGGCACCAGCCAGGGCTTCCGCGATGCCTGGTTCGTCGGCTTCACCGCCTCGATGATCGCCGGCGTCTGGGTCGGCAACGACGACGGGGCGCCCATGAAGGGTGTCACCGGGAGCAGCCTGCCGGCCAAGCTCTGGGCCCGGGTCATGCGCCGCGCCCTGCAGGACAAGGAGCCCGAGCCCCTGCCCATCGGCGACATCGCCCAGGCGCGCGGGCCGGAGCCGTCGGGCGGCAACTTCATCAAGCGAATCCTCAGCGATCTGGTGGGCGGCTCGGCCGAGTCCGAGCGGCCGGCACCGGTCGAGCCGGTCCAGCGCCGGAGGTTCTTCGGCCGCGACGACTGACGATCGTCGCTCGGCGTCCGGTCAGTCGTCGGCGGGCAGGTCGTAGGGCGTGTTGAGCTGGTCCAGGCCGGCCAGCATGCCGTCCTTCTGCTGCAGCATCAGGCGCTCCTGGTCCCGGTGCCGGAACTGTTGGACGATGTGCTCGACCGTGTCGGCCTCGCAGCCCAGACGGCGGATCCCCTCGCTCGCCAGCAGGACGCTGGACTCGAAGGTCTCGCGCACGAAGTAGTCGACGCCCAGCTCCAGAAGCTCCATCACGTGAACCCGATCGAAGGCCCGGGCCAGGAGCAGGGCGTTGGGGCAGCGGTCGCGCAGCGCCCGCGCCGCCGCGCTGCAGGCCGCGCGGTCGTTGACGCAGATGAAGATGGCCCGCGCCCGGGTGGCGCCCGCCGCCTCCAGGACGTCGAGCCGGGTGACGTCGCCGAAATAGACCTTGACCCCGAAGTCGCGCGCGATGCGGATTCGCTCCGGATCGCGATCGATGGCGGTCACCGCGTAGTCGCTGGCGCGCAGGATCTGGGCGACGATCTGGCCGACCCGTCCATAGCCGACCACCAGGACCTCGCCGCCGTCCGCGGCCGAGACCGGCTCGAGGTCGTCGGTCCCGGGCTTGGCGAGGGCCTTGATCAGGGCCTCGTGCACCGCGCCGAGCAGCGGCGTCAGCGCCATGGAGATGATCACGGCGGCGGTCAGGAGCTGGGTCAGCTCCGCCTCCATGACTCGATTGGCGACGGCCACCGTAAACAGCACGAAGGCGAACTCGCCGCCCTGGGACAGGGTCACGGCGCTGCGCTGGGCATCCAGGTTCGCGGCCCCGAAGAGCCGGGTCAGGGCATAGATCAGGACCACTTTGACCGCGATCAGGCCGGCGACCGCCGCGGCAATGACCCCGGCGTTCTCGAGCACGAAGCGCCAGTCGACGGACATGCCGACGGCGATGAAGAACAGCCCGAGGAAAAGGCCGCGGAAGGGATCGATGTCCGCCTCCAGCTGGTGCCGGTACTCGGACTCGGCCAGCAGCACCCCGGCCAGGAAGGCGCCCAGAGCCATCGACAGGCCGGCCCAGGCCATGACCAGCGATGCCCCCACGACCAACAGCAGGGCCGATGCGGTGAAGAGCTCGCTGGCCCGGGTCAGGGCGATGATCCGGAAGAAGGGGTTCAGCAGATAGTGGCCGACCAGCAGGACGCCGGCGATGGCACCGATCGCCTTGCCCGCGCCGAACCAGTCGAAGCCGGCGGCCGCCTCCTCGCCCGGCGCCAGGATCGGAATCAGCGCCAGCAGGGGCACGATGGCAAGGTCCTGGAACAGGAGGATGGAGAAGGAGAGGTTGCCGAAGCGGCTGTTGAGTGCGCCGCGCTCGTCGAGAATCTGCAGGGCAAATGCGGTCGAGGACAGGGCCAGGGCGAAGCCGGCAACCAGGGCCGGGCCGAGCGGCAGACCGACTGCCAGGCCGATGCCGGCCAGCGCAGCGCCGGTGATTAGCACCTGGGAGAGACCGAGGCCGAAAATTTCGTGACGCATGGCCCAGAGCCGCTGCGGCTTGAGCTCCAGCCCGATGACGAAAAGCAGCAGCACGACGCCGAACTCGGCGAAATGCAGGACCGATTGCGGATTGCGGACGACGCCCAGAAGCGACGGCCCGATCACCGCGCCGGCGGCTAGGTAACCGAGCACCGATCCAAGGCGCAGGCGCTTGAAGATCGGCACGGTCAGGACCGCCGCGCCCAGATAGATCGTGGCATCGACCAGAAGCCCGCTGCTTTCCGGTACTGCCAACCCGGACCTCCCTCGCCCGATCAGCCGTAGCGCATCAGACCGTTGCCGTTCTTGGCCAGCCAGCGCCGCGCCGTAGGGGCGTCGGGGCAGAGGCGGTCGACGATGCGCCAGAAGCGGCGGCTGTGGTCCATGTGGACCAGGTGCGCCACCTCATGCGCCACAACGTAGTCGAGGATCGCTTCCGGGGCCAGGACTAGGCGCCAGTTGAAGCGCAGCCGGCCGTCGGAGGAGCAGCTGCCCCAGCGGCTCTTCATCTCCCGCACCGTGATCTTGCCGGGCTTGCGATCGATGGCTGCGGCCAGGTCATGGGCCTTGGGTGCAATGGTCTCGCGCGCCTCGCGCTTGAGGAAGTCGGCGACCCGCCGTGCCAGATGCTCGGGCCGGCCCGAGACGAAGACGCGGTCGTCCTGGCACCAGGCGCCGCCCCGGCCCTCGGGGAGGTGGTGGATCACGTGCGGACGGCCGAGCAAGGGGATCCGGGCGCCGGGGGCGAAGGGAATCCGGGGCGGCAGGCCGGCGAGCTTTGATTCCAGCCAGTCGGCGTGCTTGCTTGCGAAACGCAGCCCCGTCTTGACCGAGATTCCGGGTGGTAGGGTCAGGCGGACCCCGCCTCTAGCGCCGTCGATCGCCAGGGCGATGTGGCGCGCGCGCGGATGGACGCGCACGGCGAGGGGGACCTCACGGTCACCGACCCACAAGATGTTGGGTGCCTTTCCGTCCCGAGGCATGTATTTGGTATAGCGAGCGCGGAATCCGGCGGCAAGTATCGGATTCGGCTAGCCCTCGGGCTCCGCCTGCCCAGCCAGCGCCGCAAGGGCCGTGCCGTCGAGCTCGAGGATCCGCGCGTCCTCGTCCCGGGCGCCGAGGGCGGCGTAGAAGTCCCGCGCGTTGCGGTTGGCCGAGACCACGCCCCACCACAGACTGACCGCTCCGGTCGCCACGGCCTCGGCCGCGACCGCGGCAAGCAGACGGCGGCCAAGGCCCCGGCCCCGCAACTCCGGCTCGACGAAGAGATCGACCAACCAGAGGCCCCATCCCGGCTTGTCCGAATTGTACTGCGGATGATAGAGCGCGTAGCCGACGACCCGGGCCCGGTGCTCGGCAACCAGAAGCGAGAACCTCTGGGTGCCGTCGAAGCCGTCCCGCAGGATGCTGGCCTCGGTGAAGTTCTCCGGCAGGCCGTGTTGCAGGTTCAGCTTGTTGCCCAGCACAGCGACCGCGGCGGCGTCCGCGCGGACCGCGGGACGGATCCGGAACTCTGGCGACGAGGTCTCCATGGCGGCGCGCAGTCTACGCCCGCCGCGGCGTCCCGCAAGTCCGCCGCGCTCTCAGAGAATACGGTCGTCGCTGTGCTTCTGAAGGAAGGCCGTGTAGCGCCGGGTGATCTCGACCATGTCGAGGCTGCCGTCCGGCAGGCGGGCGACGCCGAAGCAGGTGCCGGAGAAATCCAGGCCCTTCTGGATGGCCCAAATGGCGTCGTGCTCACCCGGCGGCAGGATCTCGGCCGGATCGCCGACGGCGACCCAGCCGATCGGCACCACCGCACCTTCCGGCAGTCGGCTGTTGACGTGCAAGGTGCCGTTGATGCGGACCGCGGCCCCGGCCTCGACCCGGGCGCCGTTGAAGACGGAGCTGCGGGTTGCCAGGAAAGCCCGTTCCGCGACGCTGCAGCCGGTCAGATAGGCGCCGGGGCCGACCAGGACGTGATCGCCGATTCGGGTGGGGTGGCGCCTGCTGGCCCGAATCACGGCGTTCTCCATGATCACGCAGCTTTCGCCGATCTCAATCGGGCCGCCCTCGGCGGTGATGACGGCGCCGAAGCCGACGCAGCTGCCCGGGCCCAGGCGCACCTCGCCGCTCAGAACGGCGGTCCGGGCGACCTGGGCCGTGGCATGGACCTTCGGGGCCTTGCCCTGGTGCTCGATCAGCATGGCGAAGGCCTAGGCCGGGCTCTGCTCGGCCTCCAGGCGCAGCAGCGCCCGCTTGCGCGACAGGCCCCAACGGTAGCCGCCCAGGTGGCCGTCCTCGCGCAGGGCCCGGTGGCAGGGGATGACGATCGACACCGGGTTGGTCGCGCAGGCGCGGCCGACGGCGCGCTGTCCCTTGGGCACGCCCAGGGCCTCGGCGATCTCCGAGTAGCTCCGGGTCTCGCCGTAGGGGATGGCGCCCAGCTCCTGCCAGACCCGGCGCTGGAAGGCGGTGGCCCGAACGTCCAGGGGCAGGTCCAGGTGCGGCGCGTCGCCGGCGATGTGGGCGAGCACGACCTCCAGGGTCGGCGCCAGGGCCTCGTCGTCGCGCTCCAGAACCTCGGCCTGGGGGAACTCCGCCCGGACCTCGGCTTCCAGCTCGCCGTCGTCCTCGCCCAGGCAGAGGAAGCAGATACCCTTGACCGTGGTCGCGACCAGCAGGCGGCCCAGGGGCGAATCGACCAGGGCGTAGGTGATGCGCGCGCCCTTGCCGCCCCTGGCGTAGGAGGCCGGGGTCATGCCGAGGTGATGGGCGGCACGCTCGTAAACCCGGCTGGCCGAGCCGTAGCCGGCGCCGTAGGTGGCACTGGCGACCGACTCGCCGCTCTTGAGCTCGGCACGGAAGCGCTCGCTGCGCCGGGCGTCGGCGTAGTCGCGCGGCGAGACGCCCATGACCCGCTTGAAGACCCGTTGCAGGTGCCAGGGCGAGATCCCGGCCTGGTCGGCCAGGGCGGCCAGGGTCGTCGGCTCGCCTTCCTGGGCGTCGATGTGGGCGCAGATCGCCCGCACCAGGTCGACTTGCTGCGGCGGGGCGGTTTCGCTCCTGGCCTTGGTCATCCTCTCCGTTCCCGACATGACTCCATCTCCTTCAAGTCTGACAGGGCCCGAGGATGCGCGAAAGGATCCCCGCCAGCTATCCGGAGTTTGCACCGGCGGCCAGCCGCTGCAATGCCTTGGAACCAGGACTTTTTTGCTCAAACCGAGCGAGTGATTCCGCCATCGACCCGAAGGTTCTGGCCGGTGATGTAGCCGGCGTCGTCGGAGAGCAGGAAGGCCGCGGTCTTGGCGATCTCGGCGACCGTGCCGTAGCGCTCCATGGGGATCCGGCTGCGGAAGATCTCCTTCTCCGGCAGGCTGTCGATGAAGCCGGGCAGGATGTTGTTCATGCGGATGCCGGCGGGGCCGTAGCGGTCGGCGTAGAGCTTGGTGAAGGCCGCCAGGCTGGCGCGGAAGGCGCCCGAAGTCGGGAAGAAGGACTCCGGCTCGAAGGTCGCATAGGTCGAGATGTTGACGATCGCGCCCTTGCCCTGCTGTTCCATCGTCGGGGTCACGAGGCGGCAGATCCGCACCACGTTGAGGAAATAGGTCTCCATGCCCAGCTGCCAGTCGGCGTCGCTGATCTCCAGCAGCTCGCCCTTGGGCCCATGCCCGGCGCTGTTGGCGACCGCGTCGATGCGGCCATAGCGCTCCAGGGTCGCCGTCACCAGGCGCTCCAGGTCCGCCGGCTCCAGGTTGGAGCCGGTGATCCCGATGCCGCCCAGCCGCTCGGCCAGGGCCTCGCCTTTGCCCGAGGACGACAGGACCGCCAGGCGATAGCCTTGTGCGGCCAGTTCCTCGGCGATGGCGGCGCCCATGCCGCTGCCGGCGGCGGTGACGATGGCGACGGGTCCTTCGGTCATGATCCTGCCTTCCGGTTTGCTTCTTGTTTGCTCGAAAGCCAGCACCAGAAACCGGGACAGGTCAAGCGGGCCCGGTCGAAGGGTTGCGCCGAGGGATGGGACGCCGGATCGCTAGCCCGATATCCAGGACGCCGCCCGGCAGGCGGCCAGGAAAGCGGCCAAGGGGGGCGAGTGCCGGCGGCCGGCGACGGTCACCAGTTCCACCTTGCGGTCGATCTCGGGCTCGGTGACCGGGCGAAAGGCGAGGCCGTCGACCGTGATCGAGTACTCCGGCACCAGGGAGACGCCGAAGCCGGCCTGGACCATTGTCTGGATCCAGTCTTCCCGCTCGCTGCGGTAGGGCACGGTGATCTCGATGCCGCGCTGCATCAGCATGTCGAACCAGATGCTCCGGAACTCGCAGTTGAGGCGATCGAGGTATTGCTCCCCGGCGATCTCCGCGATCGGCACCGCGTCGAAAGCGGCGAAGCGGTGCGCGGGCGGAAAGATCACGACCATGCGCTCGCGGTAGAGCGCCTCGCAGTCGAAGCGTTCGTGGAGCGGCGTCGGCAGGCCCAGGAGCGAGGCGTCGAGGTCGCCGTCCAGCAGGCCGCCGGTCAGCTCGCCGGGGGTGGTCTCGTGCAGATCGATCTCGATCCCCGGATGATCGGCCCGGAAGGCCGCCAGAAAGCGCATCAAGCGGGCCGGGCCGATGGTGCACATGACCCCTAGTCTGAGCATCGCGTTCTCAAGGCCGAGCACCTGCCGGGCGGCCTCCTTCGCCGCCTTGGCTTCGTCGTCGATCGCCGTGAAGCGATCCCGCATCACGCGGCCGAGCTCGGTCAGGTGGGTGCGGTTGCGCTCCCGGTGGAACAGGGGCCCGCCGAGCTCCTCTTCCAGGGCCTTGACCGCTTTCGTCAGGGCCGGCTGGGAGACCCCGCAGTTCTCGGCCGCCCTGGTCACGTTGAGAGTCTCGCAGACCTCGAGGAAGTAGCGGATCTGCCGCAGGTCCATCGCGCTCTACCTGAACCGCCGTGTTTCGGGGTTATCGAATCGATGAACCATAGGAATTTCAGCGCGGGAGGTCGAGCTTCCATCCTCAAGGCCTGTCCGAAACAGGAGTCGGGAGCCAACAGGATGACACGCCATCGACTGTCCCGCGGCCTTGGCGCCCTCGCCGGGGCCTTGGCGCTATCGCTGCTGCCTGCCGCCGGCGGCGTCGCCCAGGAGGGCTACAAGCCCAGCTTCACCGCTGCCGGCGAGCTGAAGCTGCCGGAGGACCACATCTGGCGCGAATGGCCGACGATCGGCACGCCGCTGACCCCCAACGCCCTCAACGGCGGGGCGGCGGCCTTTCCGGAGTTCCACCTCGTCTACATCGATCCGGAAAGCTTCGCCCACTACAAGAAGACCGGGGCGTTTCGCGAAGGCACGGTGATCGCCAAGGAGCTCGCCGGGGTGCGGGCCCCGGACGGCGCCCATCCCGACGGCTCGACCGACGAGGTCAGCGGGCGGGGCTACTTCATGGGCGAGTTCAACGGCTTCGAGATCAC
>JASJBF010000041.1 GCA_030066685.1 Kiloniellales bacterium
CCCCGGAAGCTGACCGACAGCGCGGGCGCGGTGGTCTGGGACCGCCTCCAGACCCCCTTCGGCCTCGACCACGCCGTCACCGGCGCCGCCGCCACCCCCGTGCGCTTCCCGGGGCAGTACGCGGATGGCGAGAGCGCGCTCCATTATAACTACTTTAGGGATTATGACCCTAGCCTGGGCCGCTATATTCAGAGCGATCCGATAGGGCTTGCGGGTGGGTTGAACCAATTTCACTACGCAGGAGTGAACCCTGTTCGCTCGGTGGATCTTTATGGCCTTGCAATTGGTGATCCGCCGCCATTTCCTCCCGGCTACGACTCTGAAACCTGGACGCAGGGCGAGCACTCTAACGGGAAGGGTTACTTGAAGGATCCAGACGGAAACACCTGGACGGAGCACCCTGAAGACGATGGCCATTGGAGGCACTGGGATAAGGAACCTGCCGAAGGTGGTAAAAGCGAACGAGTTCCAAAGAAATCTCGGAAGCCCTGGCCCAATCAGAAAAAGCCGCCCTATGGTGATCAGTCAGGAGAAGATCCAAACGGAGATGCAGAACCATGGAGACGACCTCAGCCAAGAACACCTTGGCGCGTGCCGTTTCGGCCCTGGACCTATCCGAGGGCTCTGGAGTGCCTAGTTTTTCCAGAGCGATGCTATGGTCAGCAAGCTGGTTTGCCATTGGGACCGAAGGGCCCCTGCAATTCTAATCCGCCTCCAAGTTTCCCGTCGGTTTTTGGGCCAATGGGAATTCTTTGACGTTCGCAGGTGATTACGATGAGTGCGAAAGGCCAAGTAAACGAGTTGATTCGGGAAAAGCGTAAAGCACTCGGTTTGCCCGAAGCTGAGATTTCCGAAAGTTGCGGGCTGTCAATAATGGAGTATCACGACCTAGAGGCTTATCCTGACGAAGCCTTTGCGGTCCTGAGGCTCGGGAACCTTCTCTGCGTCTGCGACCGTCTAGACCTAGAAATTGGCCAGCTATTTGGCTGGCAGGCGGGTGCAAGGTTATCCCATGGGGAAATGGCGCATAAAGATATCATAAGCCGGATCCGAGAAAGCCGTGGTCTCAGCGTTGCAGAACTTTCGGATGCTGCTGGCGTCAAGGAGCAGGGAATCGAGCAGGCAGAGACGGATACATCTACTTTGCTTGCGTGGCCCGTAGAGTTCGTTAAGGCCTTGGCGGATGCGTTGCAGCTTTCTCCAATGGATTTGATTTCCGTTGTCAGACGGCAGGCCTCGGAGTGAAGGCGGTGGTTTGCTTGGAGAGCTCAAGCGGACCAGGCGATGACCAAGGCTGAGCAGTTCGGAGGCGGCGCGCCGCGTTTCGGTGCTGCTCCTACGACCCCGCCTTCTTGTAGCTCGCGAGCTCGATGACCCGGCGCTTGCCACTGGAGTGGTTCTCGGTCTCGCGGCGGACGTAGTGGCCGACGGCGGGGGCGTAGTGCCAGGTCTGGGTCTCAAAGAGGCGCGAGCCGCGGGTGTTGTAGCGGCGGCAGGAGATCCGGTAGGTGTCGAAGCTGCCGGCTTTGACGGTGATGGTCTCGGCGGTCTCGACGTGGCAGTCGAACTTGCGCTGGCTGCGCTTGACCGCGCCGCTGGCCTTGTCGGTCAGGCTGCGCTCGACCCGGAAGCTGCCCAGCTTGCCGATCGCCAGCGGCCACATGTCGCCGGGCTCGTCGAGCAGGCGCTGGGCGCCGCGGCGACTGGTGGTCTCCCAGGCCAGGGTCGGCAGCAGGAAGCTGCGGTGGCGGACCAGCTCGCGGCCGCTCTCGCGCTTCCAGTAGACGTCCTCGCCCTTGACCGCGGCGACCCGCTCGACCCGGCCGCCGGAGAAGCGGAAGACGTCGCCCCGGCGGTACTCGGGCAGGGGGCTGCGGCCCAGGCGCTCGGAGACCTCGTTCTCCGGCTGGTAGATCCCGGGCACCCGCGGCGGCGTGCTGCAGGCCGCCAGGATCAGGGCGGCGCCCAGGACGGCGCCCAGGACCAGGGCGGTCCTGAGGCGGGGCCGGGCGGCGGCGGTCGAAGGGCTGGGCATGATCTCGTCTCCTCGCAGGGGAACGCTGTGGCGTGCTCCCCGGTAGAACGGTGCGGCGGCGGCCTTATTCCCGGAGCGTCGGGAATTTTCCGTCCCGGCCGTCCGCCGCCACCGATGCGGGAGAGATAGGGCGCCGGCCCGCCGCCGGGCAAGCCGCTTCATCGGCCGTTATCGCCGCTTTCATCTCCCGTTCATCTTCCGGAGGGGAGGCCCGGCCCGGGAAGGTCACGGAATTCCCGCTGGACGACTCCGGGCCGGGCTTCCTATATCTTGCGCGCTTGAAGGAGTTCCATGAGCCGCGATTCCGCCGCCCAGCCCGCCGGTGAGGTCCGCGACGTGCGCCTCGTCGAGGCGCTCTCCGACCGCTACCTCTCCTATGCGCTCTCGACCATAGTGTCGCGCTCGCTGCCGGACGTGCGCGACGGCCTGAAGCCGGTCCACCGCCGCATCCTCTACGCCATGCGCGAGCTGCGCCTGAACCCGGACCAGGGCTACAAGAAGGCGGCGCGGGTGGTCGGCGACACCATGGGCCAGTACCATCCCCACGGCGACCAGTCGATCTACGACGCTCTGGTCCGCCTGGCCCAGGACTTCGCCCAGCGCTACCCCCTGGTCGACGGCCAGGGCAACTTCGGCAACATCGACGGCGACTCGGCCGCGGCCATGCGCTACACCGAGGCGCGCATGACCTCGGTCGCCATGGCCCTGCTCGAGGGCATCGACGAGGATACGGTCGACTTCCGCCAGACCTACGACGGCGAGTCCGAGGAGCCGGTGGTCCTGCCGGCGGCCTTCCCGAACCTGCTGGCCAACGGCGCCCAGGGCATCGCGGTCGGCATGGCGACCTCGATCCCGCCGCACAACGTCGGCGAGGTCTGCGATGCCCTGCTGCACCTGATCAAGCATCCCAAGGCGCGGATCGACAAGCTGGTCGAGCTGATCCCCGGGCCCGACTTCCCGACCGGCGGCGAGCTGGTCGACGAGCGCGCGACCATCGTCGAGGCCTACAAGACCGGGCGCGGCGCCTTCCGCCTGCGCGCCCGCTGGGAGGTCGAGAAGGTCAAGGGCGGCGGCTACCAGATCGTGGTCACCGAGATCCCCTACCAGGTCCAGAAGTCGCGCCTGATCGAGAAGATCGCCGAGCTGATGGAGGCGCGGAAGCTGATCCTGCTGGGCGACGTGCACGACGAATCGACCGCCGAGGTGCGCCTGGTCCTGACGCCGAAGAGCCGCAACGTCGAGCCCGTGGTCCTGATGGAGTCCCTGTTCCGCCAGACCGACCTCGAGGTCCGCGTCGGCCTCAACATGAACGTCCTGGACAGGACCAACACGCCGCGGGTCATGGACCTGCGCGAGGTCCTGCAGGCCTTCCTCGACCACCGCCTGGAGGTGCTGGAGCGGCGCACCCGCTTCCGCCTGGAGAAGATCGCCGCCCGGCTGGAGATCCTCGAGGGCTACCTCGTCGTCTACCTCAACATCGACGAGGTGATCCGCATCGTCCGCGAGGAGGACGAGCCCAAGGAGGCCCTGATGGCCACCTTCGACCTGACCGAGACCCAGGCCAACGCGATCCTCAACATGCGCCTGCGCGCCCTCAGGAAGCTGGAAGAGGAGGGGATCCGCAAGGAGCACCAGGAGCTCAGCGAAGAGCAGAAGGCGCTCAAGGCCCTGATGAAGGACGAAGGCCGGCGCTGGAAGGTGGTCGGCAAGCAGGTCCAGTACATCCGCGACACCTTCGGTGCCAAGACCGAGCTCGGCCGGCGCCGCTGCGTGATCGGCGAGCCGCCGGCCGAGGTCGTCGTCCCGCTTGAAGCGGTGATCGAGCGCGAGGCGGTGACCGTGCTCTGCTCCGACAAGGGCTGGATCCGGGCCATGAAGGGGCACCTGGAGGAGGGCGAGAACGGCAACGGCAAGCAGAGCGCGCCCAAGTACAAGGAAGGCGACCGCGGCCGCTTCCAGCTCAAGGCCTTCACCACCGACAAGCTGCTGATCTTCGCGACCAACGGCCGCTTCTACACGGTCGGGGTCGACAAGCTGCCGGGCGGCCGCGGCTTCGGCGACCCGATCCGCCTGATCGTCGACCTGCCCAAGGACGAGGACATCGTGACCCTGCTGGTGCACGCGCCGGGGCAGAGGCTGCTGGTCGCCTCGGCCGACGGCCGCGGCTTCGTGGTCCCGGCCGACGAGGTCCTGGCCCAGACCAAGAACGGCAAGCAGGTGCTCAACCTCAGCGCCGGGGTCGAGGCGGCGGCCTGCAGCGTGGTCGAGGGCGACAGCGTCGCGGTGGTCGGCGAAAACCGCAAGCTGATCGTCTTCCCCCTGGAGGAGCTGCCGGAGATGACCCGCGGCCGCGGCGTCATCCTGCAGCGCTACAAGGATGGCGGCCTCTCCGACGCCAAGACCTTTACCCTGGAGGCGGGCCTAACCTGGCAGCAGGGCGCCGGGCGGACCCGCACCGAGACGGACCTCCTGGCCTGGGTCGGCAAGCGCGCCCAGGCCGGCCGCCTGGCGCCGCGCGGCTTCCCACGCTCCAACAAATTCCAGTGACGCGGCCGAGGCGCCGCGATATATCTGCGGCCGGGATAAGCGAGATTCACGACAGCGCGGTTCGGCGCGGATACACCGGTGCCGCGTCATCAGCAGCAGGGAGCAGACCATGAGCCTCACCCACTCCGCCGGACTCCAGGGCGCGCAGCCGACCCTCGCCTCGGTCCTCTGGCCGCGCCGGGACGCCCAGCGTCTGCTGCGCCCGGCTCTGCTGGCGCTGCTCGGCAGCCTCCTGGTCGCGGCCTCGGCGCAGGTCGAGGTGCCGCTCTGGCCGGTCCCGATCACCGGCCAGACCTTCGCCGTCCTGGTCATCGGCATGGCCTACGGCGCGCGCCTTGGCGCGGCCACCCTGGCCCTCTACTTCGCCCAGGGCGCGGCGGGCCTGCCGGTCTTCGCCGGCTTCGCTGCGGGTCCTGCGGTGCTGATGGGCCCGACCGGCGGCTATCTCCTGGGCTTCGTGCTGGCGGCCGGGCTGATCGGCTACTTGGCCGAGCGCGGCTGGGACCGCGGCCCGCTGACCACGGCATTGGCGATGCTGCTGGGCAATATCGTGATCTACCTGCCCGGCCTGGCCTGGCTCACGGTCTTCCTGGCCTCGGCAAAGGCCCTGACCATGGATGCCGCCTTCACGGTCGCGCTGAGCGCCGGCCTGACGCCTTTCCTGCTCGGCGACGCGCTGAAGCTGGCCTTGGCCGCCGCGGCCCTGCCTCTGGCCTGGAAGCTGCTGGCAAAGGGCCGGGGCAAGGCAGAGTAGCTCGCTCCCGACGCGCCGGAATCAGTCGGTCACGCTGTACTGCGCCAGGACGGCGACCACCTCGTGATGGCCCAACTCGCGGGCCAGGGCGAGCGAGGACTGCCCGCTGCCGGCACCTCCGCTGAGGGCCGCGCCGCGGTCGAGCAGCTGGCCGACCACCGCGGCCTCGCCCATCAGGACCGCCAGGTCCAGGGGCGTCGCGTCCTTGTCGTTGCGGGCGTCGACCTCGGCCTCGGCCGAGAGCAGCAGCGCGACCAGGCGGCCCTGGCCGCCCATCGCCGCCAGGTGCAGGGGCGAGGCGCCCTGCTGCTGGCGTGCGTTGACGTCGGCGCCCTTCTCGATCAAGAGCTCGGCGACCTTCAGCTGGCCGAAGGCCGCGGCCTGATGCAGCGGCGTGAAGGCGAGGGCGTTGTTGCCATCGACCGACGCGCCGGCCTCGATCAGCAGCCGGGCGATCTCGACGTGACCCATGCTGGCGGCCGGATGCAGGGCCGTGTTGCCGGAGGCATCGCGGATCTCGACCGGAACGCCTTGCGCCAGCAAGGCCTCGACCCGCCCAAGGTCGCCGGCCAGGGCGGCGCGGTGCAGGGCCGGCGCCCCGCTGGCGCTGGCGGCGGCGGGGTGGAAGTCGCGGGTCGCGATCATGCCGCCGACGGCGAGCAGCAGGCAGAGGGTGAGGCAGGCGCCGATGATCTTCATCTTCGTCTCGATCCTTCCGTTTCCAGCGGGCCCTCTGTCCGCGGCCCTTTGTTCCTCTGCGCTCGGCCCCCGGCATTCACTCGCGGGCGCCGCGTCGCCGCAGGGCGGCGGCGACCCCCCGGTGGCCCTTCTTGAGGGCCAGCGCGAGAGGGGTCCGGCCGTCGGCGTCCCGGGCGTTGACCTCGGCGCCGTGGAGCAGCAGCACCTCGGCCGAGGTGGCGTGGCCGCGGGCGGCGGCGAGGTGCAGCGGCGTGCGCCCCTCGGCGTCGCGGGCCTCGACGTCGCTGCCGAACTTGACCAGAACGAAAACGCTGCCCAGGACGCCGCCGGCGGTCGCGATGTGCAGGGCGCTCCGCCGGCGGGAGTCGCGCAGCTCGAGCTCGGCGCCCCAGTTGACCAGCAGCTCGGTGACCGCGGTCCCGGTCTTGGCCGCCCGGTGCAAGGGCGTCTCGCCCTTCGTGGTCCGGCGGTCGACGTCGGCCCCGGCCTCGATCAGCCGCTCAGCGATCTCGACGTGACCGCGGCCGATCGCGGCGTGCAGCGGCGAGATCTCCTTGCGGCCGGCGCGGGTCGCGTCGGCGCCCCTGGCCAGCAGGGCCTCGACGACCTCCGCGTTGCCCCGGTAGGCGGCGGCGTAGAGCGCGGTGTTGCCGTCGCTGCCGGTCGCGTCGGGCGAGCGGCCCTGGGCGAGCAGGGCCTCGACCCGGGCGAGGTCGCCGTCCTGGGCCGCATCGTGGAGGGGGTCGGCCTTTGCCGGGAGGCTCCAGGCCACGAGGGGCAGGGTGCAGAGGAGTGCCACGAGCCGCCGCATCGCCTGGTCCGATCCGCTCCTTACCTGGAGGTTAATCGCGACCGGCGCCCGCGCGCCGGCCATCGCTGGCGAGCAGACTACGTCGGGGATGGTAAACATCGGGTTGCCCGGGACGGCCCCAAACCGGGCATTTCCGGGGCATTTCCGTGACAGGCGAGCCCGGCCCCGAAGGCGCGGGCCCAGCGCTACAGGTGCTAGAAGTGCAGCGAGATGTCTCGGTGGTGGGCGTTGCAGCTGGCTACGGCGACCGCCTCGGCGTCGGGCAGGCGCCGCTGCTGGCGCAGGCCGATGGTGTCGCGGATCCCGGCCTCGTAGGCCTGGAGCCCGGGCAGCAGCTCGGCCGCCGCCCTCTGTCGCCAGGCCAGGTCCTCGGCGTAGGCGGCGATCGCGGTGTCGATCTCCGTGGTTGCGGCCTGGACGTCCGGGGTCTTGGCCTTGAGGGTGCGGCGGGCCTTGTTCAGCGGCGAGCGGATGGCGCTGGCGCCCTCGACCCGGCCGACCAGCTTGGCGATCTCGGCGACCCGGTCGCCGGCCTCGGCGGGCGGGCTGCCGGCGACGACGTTGCCGAGTCCCCTGATCTCGGCTTCGAGCGCCGCCAGGGCGCCGGCGTCGGCGACGACCGCGGTCAGCTCGCGCACCGCCTTGTAGGCGTCGTCGACGTTGCGGCGATAGGTGGCCCGGGCTCGCTCCGCCGTCTTGAGGAAGCCGGTGAAGGTCTTGTTCTCCTCCTCCCAGGCCTCCGGGATCGAGGCGGCCAGCGCCTCGCGCTCCGCCTCCAGGGTCGCCACTTCTTCTTCCAGTTCGGCCTTCCGGCTCTGATCTTCCGCGTTCTCGCCGCGGATCCGGCTGATCTGCGTCTTGAGCTCGCGGATCTCGAGATCGTGGCGCGCCATGTCGGACTGGATCGCCCGGACCTCGACATGGAGCGGGCGATAGGCGTCGCTGCGCGCCGCGACCGCCGCCTCGGCCTTGCGGATCTCCTCGATCAGGCCGAAGGTCGCCTCGGCCTTGTCGAGGCTGGTCGTGAAGGCCGTCTGGTGCTTTTCGGGCAGGTAGCCGATCTCGAGTCCGCGCGCCGTCTGGATCGTTGCCCGGATCTCCGCGCCGCGCCGCTCGTAGACTCCGAAGATATGCTCTTCCAGGCAGTACTGGAGCTTCGGGTTGATCGGCGGCGGCGCGGTGTCCGAGGTCAGGGAGATCCGGTTCGGCAGGTGGTTCACCAGGGTCGGGAAGGCGCCGACGATCACCAGGGCCAGTAGCTGCAGGCCGATGAAGGCGATCACGCCCTTGTAGATCTGGACCGTCCGCACCGACGGGGGGGCGACGCCGCGCAGGTAGAAGAGGGCGAAGCCGAAGGGCGGGGTCAGAAAGGAGGTCTGGATGTTGAGGCCGATCATGACCCCCAGCCAGACCGCGGTGACGTTGGCCGAGGGATCGGCCAGCAGGATCGGCGCGACGATCGGCACCACCACCACGGCGATCTCGATGAAGTCGAGAAAGAAGCCGAGCAGGAAGATCACCGCCATCACGATGACGAACTGGGTCCAGAAGCCGCCGGGCAGGCCGGTCAGGAACTCGCGCACCAGCTCCTCGCCGCCGAAGGCGCGGAAGGCGGCCGTCAGCATGGCGGCGCCCAGCAGGATGATGAAGACTAGGGAGGTCGTCTTCGCGGTATCCAGCATGACGCCGCGCAGGGTGTCCTCGATCTTGAAGGTCCGCCAGAAGCTCCAGATCACGGAAGCCAGGAATCCGGCGGCGGCGATGACCGCGAGGACCAGGGCGACCACGTCGCCGCCGGTCTGGATGTTCTTGACGTTGATCGGCGCGATGTTGGTGATCAGGGCCAGGGCGACGACCGAGGCCACGGCCAGGATCCCCGGCCGGTAGGCCCCGGGGCTGCCTTCCGCGAGCCGGTAGCCGGCCATGATGGTCGCGCCGACGGCGCCGATCGCGCCGGCCTGGTTGACCGTGGCGATGCCCATGATGATCGAGCCGAGGACCACGAAGATCAGGGTCAGGGGCGGCACCAGGATCAGCAGGACCCTGAACGCGAAGGCGGTGTCGAAGCGGCCCTCGAAGGGCACCGGCGGCGCCACCTTGGGGCGCAGCAGGGCGAGGATCAGGATGAAGGCCATGTAGACCAGGACCAGCACGAAGCCCGGGACGAAGGCGCCCATGAACATGTCGCCGGCGCTGGTCGAGACGATGTCGAAGGCCGAGGGCATCGAGAGCTCGCCGGTCGCTTCCTTGTAGAGCGCCTTGCGGGTGGTGCTCGCCTGGTCGACGGCGCTGGCGAGCTGGTCCGCCAGGATGATCAGCACGATCGAGGGCGGGATGATCTGGCCCAGGGTGCCCGAAGCGGCGATGGTGCCGGTCGCCAGGGGGTTGGAGTACTTGTTGCGCATCATCGCGGGCAGGGAGATCAGGCCCATCGCGACCACGGTCGCACCCACGATGCCGGTGGTGGCGGCCAGGAGCGCGCCGACGAAGACCACGGAGATGCCCAAGCCGCCGGGCATCGGCCCGAAGAGCTGCGCCATGGTGACCAGCAGGTCCTCGGCGATCTTCGAGCGTTGCAGCATGATCCCCATGAACACGAAGAGCGGGATGGCGATCAGTGTGTCGCGCTCGGCCTCCCAATAGATGCCGCGGAAATTGGTGACCCCGGCGGTCAGCCACTGGACCGGACCGCCCTGGGCGAAATAGGCGCCGGTGTCGCCGGCGAAGAGCCAGCCGGCCAGGGCGGCGGCGGCGATGGCAAGGATAGCCGAACCCGGCAGGGCGAAGGCCACCGGAAAGCCGGAGCCCAGAGCCCAGATCATCAGGACGATCAGCAGGGCGAGGAAAAGCAGCTCCATGGGGCCGTCTCGTTGCCTCCGTCCCTCAGTGCGCGGTCTCGGATGCCACCCGGCGCTTGCCGGGCTCGCCGCGGTAGTCGGCGACGCCTTCCAGGAGGGTGGCCGCGAACTGGATCATCATCGAAGCGGCGAAGATCGCCAGGAAGCCCGCCAGCAGATACTTGACGTACATCCCGAAGCCGGCCTGGGTCACTTCGAAGGCGAGGAGCGGGCTGGCGATGATGCTCGAGCGCTGGCTGAAGCCGATGGCCAGGACCACCCAGCAGAGCGGGATCCCGAGCACCAGGGCGCCCGCCGCGTTGACCAGGCCCTTGGTCCGCTCGGTAAAGGCGGCGTAGAGCACGTCGACCCGGACGTGGCCGTCCTCGAGCAGGGTGTGCGCGCTGGCGAAGAGGAACAGGCCGCCGTACCAGAAGCGCACGAGGTCGCCCATGAAGGCCTGTTCATAGGAGAAGACGAAACGCGAGAGCACGATCTGCAGTTCGGCCAGGACCACGAGCAGGGCGAGCCAGGTGAAGCCCAAGGTCCGGGTGAAGATCGCGACGACCAGGGAAAGGCCGATCAGGGGCATGTGAACGTAGGGGCCGCGGAACTGGTTGCGGCCGAGATCCTGAGCCAACTCCTGGCCGACGACGCCTTCCAGCAGCCCCTCGACCCGCAGGAAGGAGATCGCCGCGTCGACGATCCCGACCAGGAACACCATCCAGAAGGCCGCCCGGGTGATGTAGGCGGCCAGGGCGGTCATCGCCTGGCCGTCCCGGCGCAGGCTGCGGTCCTTGGTCTTGACGACGAAGACCGCCGGGGCCGCGACCGCCGCGAGGTAGAACAAGACGTGCAGCCAGGCCAGGGCGCCGCCGCCGCCGAAGGCCGCGGCAACCCCGGGCCAGCCCAGCCAGAACTTCAGGTAGGCGTTGAGCAGAAAGACGACGAGGGTGGCGACGATGGTCCAGCCGAAGTAGCGGACGCCCAAGACCGGCCCGCTCGGCAGGTACTCGTCCACCTTTCCGTGGGATGCGGCTTCAGCCATCGCGCAACGGTCTCGAGACTCCGGGCGGAGGATCGGGGCGGAGCCGCCGGCTCCGCCCCTCGCTCAGGTCTTGCCGACTAGGCCTGCTAGAGGCCGAGAACCCGGTTGCGCTTCAGCGAATAGCCGACGTCGGACAGCTTCATCCAGCCGGCGACGTCCTTGCGGGCCTTGGCGAAGCTCTCGTAGATCCGGTTCGCCAGGTCGCTGTGCTTGCGCGCCTCTTCCATGACCTCTGTCGCCGCGTCCCCGAAGCTGTCGTAGATCTCGTCGCCGAACTCGCGCAGCTCGACGCCGTGCTCGTTGATCAGCCGGTTGAGGTAGGTCGCGTTGTTGGCATTGTTCTCCGACATCGCGATCTCGCACTCCATCTGGCAAGCCGCCTCGATGGAAATCTGCTCGGACTTGGTCAGGCCGCCCCACCAGGACTTGTTCATGCCGAAGGAGATGAAGCCGCCGGGCTCGTGCATGCCGGGATAATAGTAATACTTGGCCGCCTCGTAGAACTTGAGGAAGTAGTCGTTGTAGGGGCCGACCCACTCGGTGGCGTCGATCGCGCCGGACACCAGGTTCTCGTAGATCTGGCTGCCCGGCAGGGAGACCGGCGAGGCGCCGACCTTGGCCATGACGTCGCCGCCGAGACCCGGGATGCGCATCTTCAGGCCCTTGAGGTCGTCGACCGTCTCGATCTCCTTGTTGAACCAGCCGCCCATCTGCACGCCGGTGTTGCCCGAAGGCAGCGCCTTCAGGCCGAACTCGCCGGCCAGCTCGTCCCAGAGCTCCTGGCCGCCCAGGTGATTGATCCAGGCGCTCTGCTCGGTATAGGTCAGTCCGAAGGGCACCGAGGTGAAGAAGGCCCAGCCCGGGTGCTTGCCCTTCCAGTAGTAGTCCGCCGAGTTGTAGGCCTGGGCGTTGCCGGAGGCCACTTCGTCGAAGACGTCGAATCCGCCGACGCGTTCGCCGGAGGCGAAGTACTGCGTCGTGATCCGGCCTTCGGTCATGTCGGTGATGCGCTGGGCCAGGCGTTGTGCGCTGAGACCGAGGCCCGGGAAGTCGCGCGGCCAGCTCGAAACGATGACCATTTCCTTGCGCGCTTGGGCAACGGCTGGCGCCGCCAAGGTCGTCGCCGCAGCGGCCCCGCCTGCAGCCACACTCGCCTTTTTGATGAAAGAACGACGATCCATTGCGTTTTCTCCCTGTTTCGTGGCGCGCCGGACTGTTCTCAGAAAGCGTCCGCTTCGCCGTACGTGATTCCGTCCCCCGCAACTTCGACTTCGGCCGCCGGGAAGACCGTTCCTGCGCCTCGGCGCGGGCCGCGCCGAACAGGTGTGGCGCTAATTAAGCCTAGGATGTCCGGAAAGACAACCGATGGCATAGACTTCCGATGCAAGAATGTTCTTCGCTTGGATCGATTGCGCGGTTTCGAGCGGCGGGCCGGCGATGCGGCGACGCCTGGAGCGCGGATCGACAAGGTGTCGGGCGATCGAATTCGGGCGGTCGGATCTCAGGCCGGCGCGTCGGCCGGCACCAGCTTCTGCCAGCCCGAGGGACCCAGCGATTCCAGCGGCCGGAAGCGCGCCTTGTAGGACATCTTGCGCGACCCTTCGATCCAATATCCGAGGTAGACATAGGGCAGGCCGCGGCGCCGGCATTCCTCGACCAGCCAGAGCACCATGTAGCTGCCGAGGCTGCGTTCGGCGAGCGCCGGATCGAAGAAGCTGTAAACCGCCGAGGCGCCATCGCCCGACCAATCGGTCAGCAGGCCGGCGACGAGATCCCCTGCGGCGCTGCGGAACTCGATCAGCTTGGTGTCCAGGACGCTTTCCTCGACCATGCTGCGGTAGTCGCCGAAGGACATGTTGGCCATCTCGCCGTCGGCATGGCGTGTCGTGATGTAGCGCGCGAAGATGCGAAACTGCTCGGTCGTCGCGCGCGCCTGGCGCTCGCGGGCGACGAGGTCGCGGTTCATCCGGGCGATGCGGCGCAACGACCTGGACAGATGGAAGGCCGCGGCATCGATCCGCACGGGCACGCAGGCGGTGCAGCCCGTGCAGGCCGGCCGGTAGGCGAAGTTGTGGCTGCGGCGGAAGCCGCCGCGCGACAGGCTGGCGTAGAAGGCGCCCGCGTCTTCGGGCCGCAGTTCGGTGAAGAGCTTGCGTTCGAGCTGCCCGGGCAGGTAGGGGCAGGGCGATTCGGCCATGACGTAGAAGGTGTGCGCCGGCGGCAGCAGAACCTCGTGGCGGCGCAGCCCTCCGCCCCTCGGCGGCCGGGCTTCCTTGCCGGGGGTCTCGGTCTTCATGACGGTGCCGCGGTCCGGCGCCTTGCGCTCGCCCCGGAGGCTAAGCCTCTTGCGATTTCTATAGGCATGGTTGTGCTGCCCTCCCAATACCTCTTCGCCGCCGCCGGTTGGGGTCCTGATCTTGGCTCGGACGGATTATGACAGGTTCTGGGGGGCGGAGGCCAGTGCCAAGACGCCGGCACAGCGACCGAGGGCGCACGGAGGGCAGGATCAGCCGTCGGAGTCGCCGCCCGCTCCGGAGCCGCCGATCTGGGTCTTGTTCTCGCGCAGCAGGATGACCGAGATGCGTCGGTTCCGGGGCGAGTGAGGATCCTCCGCGATCAGGGGTTCCTGATCGGCCCGGCCGGCCACCGATTCGATCCGGCGGGGGTCCAGCCCGGCATCCAGCAGGGCCCGTCGGCTGGCGTTGGCCCGATCGGTGGAGAGTTCCCAGTTGGAGTAGCCGGAGCCGCTGGAGAAGGGCGTCGCGTCGGTGTGGCCCTTGATCGCGACCCGGTTCGGCAGGCCCGCGATGGCGTCGGCAACCAGCCCCATGAGTTGCTGGGTCCGGCCATACATCTGTGCGCTGCCGCTGGGGAACATCGAGGTGTTCTCACGGTCGACGATCTGGATCCGCAGACCTTCCGGCGTCTGGTCGACGACCAGGTTCTCGGCCAGGTCTTGAATCTCGGGCACGCCCTGGATCGCCTGACGCAGGGCGGCCTCGGCTGCCTCGAACTGCTCGGCCTCGCGTTCCGCCAGCTCGCGTTCAAGCGCCTCGTCGGAGATCTCGTCCGGGCTCTTCGCGGCCGCCTCGCTCTCCTCGCCCTGCTCCGTGGGGTCCGCCTCCTCGGTCGAGGAGGGAATCGAGATCGTGATCCCGACCGGCGAGCGGTCGCTGTTCAAGGTGCCCTGCAGGTCCATCGACTGGCCGCCCATGACCCCGCCGGCGCCGCTGGAGCTCGGCGCGACCGAATGGGGCGAGAAGTAGTCGGCGATGCCCCGCTTCTGCTCCTCGGTGGTGGCGTTCAGCAGCCAGAGCAGCAGGAAGAAGGCCATCATCGCGGTGACGAAGTCGGCGTAGGCGACCTTCCAGGCGCCGCCGTGATGGCCATGGCCGCCGCCCTTCTTCACCTTCTTGATGATGATCGGCCTGTTTTCGTCCTGCGCCATGGCCTCTGCCCGGGCTCCGAAAGGGACCGGCGCTTAGCCGACCGACGGCAAGCCGTCGAGAGCTTGCTCGACCTCGGAGAAGCTGGGCCGATCGTGGGACAGCAGCGCCTTGCGGGCGAACTCGACCGCCACCGGCGGCGAACTGCCGTGCATGTAGGCCAGCAGCCCGGCCTTCATGCACTGGAAGTACTTGCCCTCGGCGTCGTAGACCGCCTGCGCCTTGGCGGCGATCGGGGCCAGAAAGCCGTAGGAGATCCAGACCCCCAGGAAGGTGCCGACCAGGGCGCCGCCGATCAGGGCGCCGAGGACCTCCGGCGGCTCGGTGATCGAGCCCATGGTCTTGATGACGCCCAGCACCGCCGCGACGATGCCCAGCGCCGGCATGCCGTCGGCCATGGTCTGAATGGCGCCGGCCACGGCGTGCTGCTCGTGGTGATGGGTCTCGATCTCCTCGTCCATCAGCGTTTCCATCTCGTGCGGATTCTCGGCGCCGAGGCCGATCAGCCGCAGGTAGTCGCAGAGGAACTCCACCGCATGGTGGTCGCCGATGAACTTGGGGAACTGCTGGAACAGGGCGCTGTCTTCGGGGCTCTCGATGTGTTGCTCCAGGGCGAGGAAGCCCTTGGTGCGGGCCAGCTTGAAGATTTGGTACTGCAGGGTCAGCAGCTCCAGATAGCTGTCCTTGTTGAACTTCGAGCCCTTCATGACGTGGCCGATGGCCTTGGCCGCCTTCTTGATGACCGGGCTGGGGTTGCCGATGATGAAGGCGCCCAGGGCCGCGCCGCAGATGATCACGACCTCGAAGGGCTGCCACAGCACGCCCAGCTTGCCGCCCAGGGCGACGTAGCCGCCGAAGGTGCAGCCGATGACCACAAGCATTCCGACGATCAGAAGCATGACCCGACCGCTATCCCAATAAGCAGATAAATTGACCAAAAAGACGTAGGCCGGAAGCCTCGCCTACTTCGGTTAAAAACTGGTTGAATGGTTTAAATTCGCATCCGGCGCGGTGGCGGTCCAAGGACCGACAGGCGGTTGCGAGGCCCGAAATCGCGCGCGTTGCGAACGTCAGTCCGGAGCCCAGGGCCCGGAGCCCAGAGCCCAGGACGGTCCGGGCTCGAAATCCGTCAGCCCAGAGCCTGGGCCAGGTCGGCGATCAGGTCGTCGGCGTCCTCGACTCCGACCGAGAGCCGGACCAGCCCGTCGCCGATGCCGAGCTGGGCGCGGGTCTCGGCCGGGATCGAGGCGTGGGTCATGATCGCCGGGTGCTCGATCAGGCTTTCGACCCCGCCCAGGCTCTCCGCCAGGGCGAAGATCCGCACTCGCTCCAGGAAGCGCTTGGCCGCCGGAAGGCCGCCCTCCAGAACCGCCGTGACCATGCCGCCGTAGCGGCTCATCTGGCGCTTCGCCAGCTCGTGCTGGGGGTGGCTGGCGAGGCCCGGGTAGTAGACCGCCTCGACCTTGAGGTGGTCCTCCAGGTACTCGGCCACCACGGCCGCGTTCTCGCAGTGGCGCTGCATGCGCAGGGCCAGGGTCTTGAGGCCGCGCAGGGCGAGGAAGCTGTCGAAGGGCCCGGCGACCGCGCCGACGGCGTTCTGCAGGTAGGCCAGACGCTCCACGAGGTCCGGATTGTCGCCGACCGCCACGATCCCGCCGACCATGTCGGAGTGGCCGTTGAGGTACTTGGTGGCTGAATGCATGACCACGTCGAAGCCTGCCTCCAGCGGCCGCTGGACGTAGGGGCTGGCGAAGGTGTTGTCGCAGACGGTCAGGATGCCGCGCGTTCTCGCGATGCCGGCGATCATCTCGAAATCGACCAGCTTGAGCAGCGGGTTGGTCGGGCTCTCGACCCAGATCATGCGGGTATCCGGGCGGAGCGCCGCCTCGACCGTGGCCCGGTCGCTCAGGTCGGCGAAGGTGAAGGCGAGGCCGGCCGAGCGCTCCCGGACGTTGTGGAACAGCCGGTAGCTGCCGCCATAGAGATCGTCCATGGCGAGAACGTGGCTGCCGCTGTCCAGCAGCTCGAGCAGGGTTGCCGTGGCCGCCATGCCCGAGGCGAAGGCGAAGCCCGCGCTGCCGCTTTCAAGGTCGGCGAGGCAGCGCTCGTAGGCCATGCGGGTCGGGTTCTGGGTCCGGCTGTACTCGTAGCCCTTGTGCTGGCCCGGGCTTTCCTGGACGTAGGTCGAGGTGGCGTAGATCGGCGGCATAATCGCCCCGGTCGTCGGGTCCGGCGCCTGGCCAGCGTGGATGGTCCGGGTCGCGAAACCCAGGCGGTTCTTGCGGTTCTGCTGCTCGTCCGGCATTTGGCGGAATCCCTGTGGCGCGGTTCCGACGGCTGGCCCCGAGACTTCGACCCCTGACTGCCCGCTGTCAATCGCTTTCCCCGCCGGCTCCGTCGGGCGGCCGCCGCGCGCCGGGTTTACGGATTCTTCGAACGCGGCGTGGCACCCTTTGGGGGGCGGCGGCTCCGGGCCAGCCCGGGGATGCCGACGGGGGAGAAGCGCAGCATGACGGCACCCTTGGGAAAGAGCCAAGACCAGGGACGGGGAGAGGGAGACAAAGTGACCAACGACCTCGAAGATCTATCGCGGCTCCGACAGTTCCGGAACCTCGAGGACGGCCGCTTCCTGTTCCGGGCCAGCCCCTGGAGCCGGACCTTTCTGCTCGATCCGGTCTCGGCGCGGCGGGTCGCCCAGGGAATCCGGCACCACCACTGGCGTCTTCTGCAGATGGTGCTTCCGGCGGTCGTTCTTGTCGCCCTCGCGCCGATCTTGCTCAAGCTCGACCGTCTGGAGCCGCTGCTGCCCTTGGTCCTTGGATTTCTCGGTGTCTCGGCCTTCTTCTGGTATCGCGCCCAGATGGACGACTACCGGCGCATCCTGCGCCAGGCCCAGCCGGCCCCGCCGGAACTCGCCCTGAGCATCACCTGGACCGGTCTGCTGGCCCAGCGCCTCGCGCCGGACACGGCCCGTTTCGGCGCAGTCTTCTGCGCGATCTTCTCGGGGTTTCTGCTGATCATCGCCGTGGTCGGCGCGGTGCCGCGGGACGCCGCCTGGCGCATGGTGACGGTCGACGGCGTGCTGGCCGCCGCCTTCGCGGCCCTGGCGATGCTGTTCTGGAGGGTAAGAAAGGTCCAGTCCAGCTGTCCGCCCAACGGATCCTGGTTCCGCGGGCTGAAAGCGGCTCCGGGGCAAGAGCTGAAGGCTCAGGGAACGACGAAGCAGTCCTGACCTTGGTTCTTCAACTGCTTGCAGAGGTTCGTGGCCGAGCCGACGTCCCAGAAGGGGCCGACTTGTATGCCGTACATCGTGCCGCGGTTCTCTGAGAGCGCCAGCCGCTCGATCGACAGGACCTTGCTGCCGATGAGGTCCCAATGCCGGACCTGCAGCTCGACGCCCTGTTCGATCGCCGCTTGCCTCGAGTTGAGCGCCGCGAGCTGCACACGCAGCTCGCCGACGGCACCCTCCGGCTTGACGATTTCGTTGCCCGCATCCAGGCGTTCGGCGACCCCCAGGATCGCCGGCTTGTTGGCCTCCTGCAGCCGCTGACCGCCCTGGTTTGCCGGAATTCGGTTTTGCGGCGCGGGCGGACTAGGGTCCCTGGTGATGGCTTGGCCGCGCGACGGCGGGTCACCGGACTGCAAGTAATTCTGCAGGGCGGCCAGGCTGGAGGCGGCCGGGTTATAGCCCCGGTCGACCGCCAGGCGGTACCACTTGGCGGCGGTTTCAGGGTCGCCGACCATGCCAACGACGCCTTTGGCGCTCAGCTCTATCGGGTCGTAGGTCATGCCGAGCTTGGCGGCCGCTATGGCATCGCCCTGGCTGGCTGCGGTCTCGTAGAGCAACCGGGCGGCGGAGATGTCGCCGATCGCCATGAGGTCGTCGCCACGGGCGACGAGTCGGGAGTTGGAGGTGCCGGGCGAGCTTTGGGACAGCTGCACCTGGCCCTGGCGTGGCTCTTCCGCGCCCGCGGCCGGGCCGAGGAGCCCGACGGCGAAGAGGGTAGAGACCACCAAAGCAGCAAAACGCATGGGACCACTCACGTTTGTCTGGGTGGAGGGGCTTGGGCGTCCGGCCGGCCGATAATCAACAAGTCTTTGAAAAATGGACTATAATGGGTTCCAGGCGACCCGGCTCGAGGCTTGCGCCCGTGGGGCCCGGCGACGGTGGCGACTTCGAAGGCCCGCGCCCGACTTCCGGGCACGGGGGCGACGAAGACCCAGGATTTCATTCTCGCAATCAGGTCCAAGCTCAGCATCATCGACCAGTCGTAGAACGGCTCCCGGCCCGCCGCCAACCGGCCATCTGCCCTTGACCTTTTTCGGCCAGGAGCGAGCTTAGCACACTTGGACGCCAAGGGCGATCCCGAGTACAACTTGAAATAGCGTTTCCGCCGGATCGCCCTCGCGCTGTCTCAATCCGTTGAGATTCAGGGATTTTTTCTTGTCTTCTGGCGCTCCTGCGGTCCGGAAAGGTCTTGTCCGGCAGGGCGGAAGCGTCCATATAGGGGCGTGTGACGGCTGCATTCCGAATCCGGCAGACCGCATTTTGACGCATCGCGTCCGAATACGTCTCTCCTCACTGTAGTGCCGGCTTTCACCCTGGCGGGGCAAGGTGCCCCGGCGGTAACCTTTTATTGGGACGACTGATACATGACTTCCGGTACCGTTAAGTTCTTCAACGCCACGCGCGGCTATGGTTTCATCTCGCCCGACGACGGCTCGAAGGACGTTTTCGTTCACATCTCCGCGGTCGAGCGCTCCGGTCTCGGACAGCTCTCCGAGGGGCAGAAGTTGAGCTTCGAGGTCCAGCAGGACGCGCGCGGCCCCAAGGCCGTCAACCTGCAGGCCGACTGACCCGCACCTGGCGCGGGGCCGCCCTGACAGAGGGGCGGCCAGCGTCGGGCGGGCCGTTTGCAAAGCATCGTCAAAGCAACAATGGAGTAATGGTTTGAAAGAGGAATTCCTGGCTTTCAGTGGAACGGTCGTCGAGAAGCTGCCGAACGCCATGTTCAAGGTGCGGCTCGAGAACGACCACGAGATCATCGCGCAGCCCAAGGGCAAGATGCGCAAGTTCCGGATTCGGGTCATGGTCGGCGACCGCGTCGACGTCGAGATGACCCCATATGACCTGACCAAGGGCCGGATCACCTTCCGCCACAAGTAGCCGCCGCGGCAGGCCCACTTTTGCGGTGGGCCTATCTCATCCGCCGGCGCAGGTAGTTCAGCAGGTCGATACGGGTGATCAGGCCGAGGAAGGCCTCACCCTCCAGCACGATCGCGACAAGGCCCTTCTGGAAGACCGGCATCAGGCGGTCGACCGGCTCCGTCGCCTGCAGGGTCTCCAGGCGCGAGGTCATGGCGCTTTCCACCGGGTCCGCGAAGCGGTCCTCGTGGCTGAAGACCGCCAGGAGGATGTCCTCCTCGTCGATGATTCCGATCACGCGGTCCTCGGCCATCACCGGCAGCTGGGAGACGTCGTAGAGCTTCATCCGCCCGTAGGCGGCCAACAGGCTGTCCTCCGGCTTGACGGTGACCGTGGCGTGCTCCTGGTAGCGCCGGCTGATCAGGTCGCGCAAGTCGCCGAAGCTCTCCCGCTCCAGGAAGCCCTGGTCCATCATCCAGTAGTCGTTGAACATCTTCGACAGGTATTTGTTGCCGCTGTCGCAGACGAAGGTGACCACTCGCTTGGGCGCAGTCTGCTCCCGGCAGTAGCGCAGCGCGGCCGCGATCAGGGTGCCCGAGGAGGAGCCGGCCAGGATGCCCTCCTTGAGGAGGACTGCGCGGGCGGTGGCGAAAGCCTCGGCGTCGGACACGGTGTAGGCCCGCTTGACCCTCGAGAAGTCCGAGATCGGCGGGATGAAATCCTCGCCGATGCCTTCGACCAGCCAGGAGCCGACCTCGTCGCTGACCCGCCCGGTCTCGACGTACTCGGCCAGGACGGAGCCGACCGGGTCGGCCAGGACCATCTCGACATGGGGCGCGACCTCGGCGAAGTAGCGCGACAGGCCGGTGATGGTCCCGCCCGAGCCGACCCCGCAGACCACGGCGTCGAGCTCCTGGTCCATCTGGGTCCAGATCTCGGGGCCGGTGGTCTCGACGTGGGCCCGGGGGTTGGCCGGGTTGCCGAACTGGTTGACGTAGAAGGCGCCGGTCTCGGCGGCGATCCGCTCGGCCATGTCCTGGTAATACTCCGGATGGCCCTTGCCGACGTCGGAGCGGGTCAGCAGCACCTCGGCGCCCAGGGCGCGCAGGTGGAAGATCTTCTCCTGGGCCATCTTGTCGGGCAGCACGATGGTCAGGGGATAGCCCTTCTGCGCCGCGACCAGGGCCAGGCCCAGTCCGGTGTTGCCGGCCGTCGCCTCGATGATCCTGCCGCCGGGCTTCAGGCGACCGTCGCGCTCCGCCGCCTCGATCATCGAGCGGCCGATGCGGTCCTTGATCGAGCCGCCGGGGTTCTGGTTCTCCAGCTTGAGGAACAGCCGGCAGGGCCCGGCGTCCAGGTCCCTGGCCTCGACCATGGGCGTGTTGCCGATGGTCTCAAGCACGTTGGAGACGGCCTTAGGGGCCTGGGTCATGATCCGCCTTTCGCCGATCAGGATGGCACGAAGCTGGCTTACGCTTCGAAGATAACAGCCGGATCGCGGCCTGTCGCGAGCCCCGGGCGACTCTTCGCTTAGCCGCGGCCGGGTCGCGTCGTATCCTGGCTGCCTTGGTCTCGGGACGGGGCCGGCGAAGTGGGTAAGGAGGGGCGCGGTGCCTATGCTGAGGATCCTCGGACGGGACAATTCGATCAACGTGCGCAAGGTGCTCTGGCTCTGCGAGGAACTGGGCCTCGCCTATGCGCGGGAGGACTGGGGCCAGGGCCACCGCGGCACCGACGACCCGGAGTTCAGGGCGCTCAATCCCGTCGGCATGATCCCGGTTGTGGTCGACGGCGAGGTCGTGCTCTGGGAATCCAACGTCATCCTGCGCTATCTCGCGGCCAAGCACCGACGCGCCGACCTGCTGCCCGAGGACCCGGCGGCCCGGGCCCGGGTCGAGATCTGGATGGACTGGCAGGCCTCGGACTTCTCCAACGCCCTGCGCGCGGCCTTCCACGGCCTGGTCCGCAAGAACCCCGACTACGCCGATCCGGCGGTGATCGAAGCCTCCCGCCGGGCCTGGGTTCGCATGATGGAGGTCCTGGAGGGCCAGCTTGCCAAGACCGGCGGCCATGTCGCCGGACCGGACTTCACCCTGGCCGACATTCCCATCGGCCTGACCGTCAACCGCTGGTTTCTGACTCCGATCGAGCGGCCCGCGCTGCCGGCGGTCGGGGCCTACTACGACCGCCTGAGCGAACGCCCGGCCTTCCGCGCCCACGGCCGCAACGGCGTGCCCTAGATCAAGCTGCCTTTAATGAAACGCTGGCGGCCCTGAGGTTCGAGCCCGGGATTTGCAGGTGACGGCCAGTTACGAGCACCAGCATTGGCATGCGCGATCGAAGACTGAGACCGGCCCCTAGGACGGCTCGGCGGTGCGCGCGCCTGAACAGGCTTTCAGATCTTCGACGGCGCCCTCCGCCCAAACCGTGACCTTCGACAGGATGCTCTCCTCGTCCTCATAACCGAACCGCTCCGCAATATGCTCGAACAGCTTCTGATACTCATCCGTGGTCGACAAAACGACCTTGTTTCTTTCCTTATGTATCTGAAGCCCCAGCTTCTTGGAAAGATCGCAGTTGATGTTTATGTAGGATCCACCGACCCTGCGAAGAACGAGATTTTCTCGAACTCCTGCCTCCGTTTGCACCCCTTGCGCGGCCGCACAGGGATAAGTCCAGGTCTCGAGGACGATTTGGCTATTGTCCAACGGGCGATAATATTGAACAGCCGTAAAGTCAGCACCTTCGTATCCACGCTTTACAGACTGAACGACTTTATTGGAACTGACAGTCTTCGTGGATCGTTTGAATGAACCGTCTAAGCTGACAGCGCTCAAAGCCGCTTTGACTGTGGCGGCCCATTCACTCTGTAGCTCGTAAACCCTGCTTTCCTCCTTTCGCACGTCAACGGTCGTGCAGTATCCTTCGTAACTTACGGGCACCAAGAAATAGCTTCTTTCGAAGAACGCGGCCCTGAGCTGCCTGGTGTCTTCGACCTCCGCCCATCCGCCTCCAAAATCCTCGTCGATTCTTACGATTTTCACCGCGCTCTCAGGAACCTTCACACGGAAACTTGGGCTTGAGCTTAAAGAATCGCACTCCTCGTAGTTTGGGTCAAAGTCTTCCAGCCACAGGGCATCGGGAAACCTCTCAACCACCTTGAATGCCTCACCACGCCGCAATTGGATTACCTGACCTCTGTTCAGCTGGTTCTCCGCTTCGGTGTTCTCAAGGATGAAAGCCAAGGACGGGTATTTATGGTTCGTACTACAGCCATCGTCGATGAAGTGCCAAAGCTCGCCAAACAAGTCTTTTCGAACAGAGGTATTCACGTTGAACTTTCGTATCCAGTCCTCGTCGAAGACCTTGGTCCGATAGTCCTCAATGATTCCGAAAAGCCCTTTCTGTGTTAGCACGACGAGCGAGCTCCAGAATTCAGCACGTTTCGAATCGTCGGGACCAAAGTCGGAATCATCGATCTGAATCATCTTCTCGCCCGGAGGGAGGTAGACTTTAGAGAACTTTTTGGGCCACTCCAGTTTCGAGAGATTGCTTATATCCGTGTTAATATAGTCGACGACATACATGTAAGTCCCCCGCGAAAGCATCAGCTGATCCGCAAAGGCAGGGGCGGTGATGGATGAAAAGGTGTACACGGCTAACGCGGCGACAAGAGCGTTGGCTCGCCGGCCTTCTTTGTGTCCCAGCATCTTCTTGTCCTCAGACGGTCAAGGCACTGCGTGCTGTCTAACGTTGTCTTCGCTGGTTCGGCACAGACACTCGATTCCAAAGGCGGTCAGCCCCACCGGAGGTTGCGTCTTTTCCTCCGGGGCTACCACATCTGCAAAAGGTCTTAGCGAAATCGAATAAGACCTCAAGGTCACTGCCCTGACTCCTTTACGCGCAGGTAGAAGTCCGATGATCGAGCGAGCTTTGGAGCCACCCGTGTGTTCTCCTGTTGCCGACTCAGCTTCAACTCCCGGCCATAGAGGCTACAGATTCCTCGATAGGGATGGAAGCGACAGGTCAAGTCCGGTAAGTGCCGGTCCTTTCGGTGACGGGCCGGAGGGCAAGACCGGCGCCTCACCCGGGGCGTAGGAGCCGCGAGACGGCTGCCGAGGTCGGAGGTCGGGGATACGTCGAGGTCACCGCCGCTTTTCCGCCGCGCGCAGGTCACCGCCGTCGCCAGTCGTCTTTGGCGGGCCGAAGGCCTCGGCGATCAGCCCGGCCCCGTCGTCGCACTCGAAAGCCAGGGCCGCGGCCGCGATGATCTCGTCGAGGCCGTCCACGTCCATACCGGCCTTCGCCGTCTGTTCCGCGAGCTGAGCGCGGGTCGCCTCGGCCTCCGGCTGGTCGCCTCTCGCCTGCAGCGCGGCGGCGGCGGCCAGGAAGCGGAAGCCGATCTCCGCCTTGCCGTTGCGCTCGGCCATGACGCTCAGGTTCTGCAGGGTCAGGGCCAGGCCGGTGAGGTCCTCCACCTGCCGCATGACCTTGATGGCGTGGCCGAAGCCCTCGGCGGCCTCGGCGAGGTTGTCCTCCTCCATGAAGCTGGCGGCGATCTGGTAGAGCGAGCGGGCCTCGCCCTTTGCGTCGCCGATCTGGTGCTGGACGTCCAGCGCCGCCCGCGACAGGCGGCGCGCCTCCTCGTAGTCGCGCCGCTGCAGGGAGATTGTGCCGAGCTGATGCAGGGTCGCGCTGTAGCCCGGGGCGTCCTTGAGGGTCCGGTAGAGAGCGAGGGCGGTCTCGAAGGGCTCGACCGCCGCGCCGAAGTCGCCCTTGCGCAGCGCGACCGCCCCGAGCCGGTGCCAGCAGAGCGCCTGGCCGGGGACATCCTCGCGTTCCTGGGCCAGGCTTAGCGCCTGCAGGAAGCCGAGCCGCGCCGCCTCCAAGTCGTCTGCCTGCCAGGCGTCGACCGCCCGCTGCTGCAGCGCGCCGAAGCGCCCCGTGCCGTCGTCTCCCCCCGTCATCGCGACCTCACACTTGGCGTAACCCAGAGAGTGTAGCCGGCTGCGCGATGATCCTCAATCGCGGGCAAGGCCGGCCGCGGTCAGGATCCCGAGTCGATGGAGCGGCTGGAGACGATCCGCGTCGGGAAGCCCTGTGCCTTGAGCAGGCCGACGATGTGCTCGACGTGGGCCGGGTTGCGGGTCTCGACCATGATGTCGAGATCGGCCTGCTTGGCCGGCACGTCGGAGAACATGCGCTGGTGGTGGACCTCGATGATGTTGCCGCCGGTCTGGCCGATGCACTCGGCGATCTTGGCCAGCACCCCCGGCCGGTCGATGATCTCGACGCGCAGCTTGACCAGGCGGCCGTCGCGGATCAGGCCGCGGGTCAGCACCGAGGCGAGCAGGCGGACGTCGATGTTGCCGCCGCAGATCACCGTGGCGACCCGGCGCCCGGCGAAGCGCTCAGGGTGCTTCATCACGGCGGCGACGCCGGCCGCGCCGGCGCCCTCGGCGACCAGCTTCTGCTCCTCGACCAGCAGCTGCACCGCGGCCTCGATACCGGCCTCGTCGACCAGCAGGATCTCGTCGACCAGCTCGGCGACCATGGCCTTGGTCAGGCCGCCGGGCGTTTTGACCGCGATGCCGTCGGCCAGGGTGGTGCCGCCGGCGCTGGGCGCCAGGGCGTTCAGCGCCTGGTACATCGAGGGGTAGAGCTCGGCCTCGACTCCGAGGATCCGGATCTCCGGGTTCAGTGCCTTGGCCGCAAGGGCGATGCCGGAGGCGATGCCGCCGCCGCCGACCGGCACCACGATCAGCTCGAGGTCGGGCCGCTCGGCCAGCATCTCCAGGCCGATGGTGCCCTGGCCGGCGATGATCATCGGGTCGTCGTAGGGATGGATGAAGGCGAGGCCTTCCTCCTGCTGGATGCGCCGCGCGGCCTCGGCTGCCGCGTCGATGGTGTCGCCCTCCAGCACCACCCGGGCGCCGAAGCTGCGGGTCCGCTCGACCTTGGTGAAGGGTGCGAAGACCGGCATGACGATGGTCGCCGGGATGCCCAGGCGCTGGGCGTGATGCGCGACGCCCTGGGCGTGGTTGCCGGCCGACATGGCGATCACGCCGCGCTCGGCCTCGGCCGCGGAGAGGCTCTTCAGCTTGTTGAGCGCGCCGCGGTCCTTGAAGGAGCCAGTGAACTGCAGGTTCTCCAGCTTCAAGGAAATCTCGCAGCCCAGGGTCTGCGACAGCCGCGGCGCGGCGATCAGCGGCGTGCGCACTACCTCGCCTTCGATCGCCTCCGCGGCGGCCCTGATGTCCTCGATGCCGACGGTCATGGCTGTCCCCTTGGCCAGTATGGGCCCGGCGCCACGCTCTGTCATGGCCGGAGCCGTCGTGAATACTAGGGCGGCGCGAGGGTAAGCTGCTCGACCTCCTTCTCGCTGTCGTTCTTGAGGCGCAAAAGTGCGCCGTCGCGCCAGCGCCGGGCGAAGCTGCCGTAGTGCGGCGACAGGGGATTGCCGGACTGCCCGGTGGCGGTGATCGCGCGGGTCGCGTCCAGGTCGTCCAGGTCGAAGACGATGCGCAGGCTGGCTCCGGCGACGTGGGAGAAGCGATTGCCGCCGTCGATCGCGTAGACGCCCCGGTTGATCGTCTCGTTGCCGCCGTCGGTCTCCTGGCCGAAGCCGAAGAGATCGGCGACCAGGGGGATCCGGCTCAGGACGGGATGAGCCAGCTCGGCACGGTGCAGGTCGCCCCAGCGCCAGTCTTCAAGGTCGCCGCCGAGGTCGCGGGCCAGGCCGGCGACCGCCGCCTCCAGGGCGGCGGTGATGCGTTCGTCGCAACTTTCCGTCCGCTCGGCGGTCGCGGTGTCGTCGCACCAAACCGCGCCCCCGGTCACCAGCGCGGCCAGGCGCCTTGGTTCCGGGCGGGCGAGGTCGGGGAAGTCCTCGCCCAACTCGTCGGCCAGCAGCAGGCGGGTGAGCTCGATGGTCCAGGCGGCGTAGATCAGCGGCTCCGGCCGCGTCCGGTCCATGTCGAAGTCCCAGGCCTTCAGCTTGGCCAGCGCCTCTTGCGCCAGCGGGCTCTCGGGCGTCGCAGCCAGCAGGCGGGGCAGCAGCTCGGCGGCGTCCGTGGCGTGGCTGTCCATCTGCATGGCGCCGACCAGCGCCGGGTCGAGCGGGGCCTCGGCGCTCAGCAGCTCGAGGATCCGCCGCGCCCGCTGGGGCGGCGGCCAGTGGGCGGTAAGGAAGTGCGGGTAGTCGTCGGGCACGACCCGGTTGTTGCCCGAGACGATGCGGCCCTGGCGCGGATTCAGGGCGCGCGGCAGCTCGGCATAGGGCAGGAGGCCGGTCCAATCGTAGTCGCCGGTCCAGCCGGGGACAGGGGCCGTGCCGTTGCCCGCCTTGCGCAGGGGCACCCGGCCCGGCGCCAGGAAACCGATGTTACCGTCGACGTCGGCGTAGACGATGTTCTGCTGCGGGCTGTGGAAATCCTCCAGGGCGGCCTGGAACTCGCTCCAGTTGCCGGCCCGGTTGAGCGCGAGCAGGCCGTCCGGGGTCCGGTCGTTGACCTTGAGGGCGGTCCAAGCGAGGGCGAGTACGTGGCCTTCGTCGGGCAGGTTGCGCGGACCCATGAAGGCGTCAGAGATCACCGGGCCGTGGCGGCTGATCCGGACCTCCAGATCGACCGGATCGGCGTCCTTCACCGCGATGACCTCGCGGACCACCTCGAAGGCCCGCGGGCCCTCCGGCGTCTCGTAGCCGCCGTCCTCGGTCAGTCGCTCGACGAAGAGGTCCTGGGTGTCGCTGTGGGTGGTGGTGAAGCCCCAGGCGATGCGGTCGTTGTGGCCGATGACGACGAAGGGCACGCCGGGGGCGGTGGCCCCGGCCAGGGTCCGTGCCGGGGTCTCGATTCGGACCAGGAACCATTTCCCAGGGGCCTGGAGCGAAAGGTGCGGGTCGTTGGCCAGGATCGGCTTGCCGCTAGCGGTCAGGCTGCCGTCGATCGCCCAGGCGTTGGAGGCCGACTGCGGGCGCAGCTCCGGCGGCACTCGGTCGAGCAGGGCGCGCAGCCGTGGCGCGGCCGGCAGGCGGGCGGCCGAGGCTGCCTTGATCGTGGTCGGCGCGCCCTCGGGATCGCCCGGCCAGAGGAAGGCCACCTCGGCCGGGTCCATGTGCTTCAGCAGCTTGGCGCGCAGCACCTCGTGGCGCCAGTTGCCGGACAGCAGCAAGGCCATGATGCGGCCCCAGACCAGGGAGTCGGCCGGCCGCCAGGGCTCGGGCTCGTAGCGCAGCAGCTGGAACTCCAGTGGCAGGGGGCCGCTGCGCCGGGCCAGGAAGGCGTTGACCCCGGCCGTGTAGGCCTCCACCGTGGCTCGGGTCTCGGGCCTCACCCAGGCGAGTTGCTCTTCGGCCTGGCGGTAGAGCCCGAGGGTGCGCATGAAGCGGTCCGTTCCCAAGGTCGCGGCCCCGATGATCTCGGACAGCCGGCCGGCGCCCAGGCGGCGCATGAAGTCCATCTGCCAGAGCCGCTCCTGGGCGTGGACGAAGCCGAGCGCCCGGTAGGCGTCGAGATCATCCTCGGCGCGCAGGGTAATGAGGCCCTCGGCGTCGCGCAGGACCTCGACCGGCGCCGCCAGCCCTTCGAGCCGGATCTCGCCACTGGTCTGCGGCAGGGAGCCGCGCAGCCACAGCGTGCCGCCGAGCCCCGCCACCGCCGCGAGGCCGGTCAGGCCGAGCAGCCCCCAAAGCAACCACTTCCCGATTCGATGCGCCATCCTGGGGTTCTATCCGATCCGCGCCCGCTACTCCAGGCATGCTCGCGCCGTCGATGATCGCAAAAATGGTTGTCGGAAGAGACGCTTCGCTTGCCTTAAAGGAATGACGTTATCGCTATGCTAGAAGCCCGACGAAGGCTAAGCAAATGCGGGAGCATCACACATGGCCATCGACCTCTACACGGGTCCGTTGCAACGCTATTTCACGCGGCGCTGGGAAACTCCCGGCGAGGTGGCGGCGCGCGAGGCAGGCATGAAATACAAGATGGTCTTCCCGGACGGTGTCGATCCGCTCTCCCTAGACGATCGGACGGCCATCGCCGAGGTTCGGGACTTCGCCGAGCGACTCAAGCCCGATCTCCACCTGGTCGAAAGCCCCTGTTGGCAAGAGTCCTTCGATTCGCCCTACCTGTCGGTGCAGCTGACCCCGGACGGCCTCAAGGCCTTGATCATATGGGCAGCCTTTCAACATCGCGGCGACCTGGAACGACCTAAGGCTTTGCCGGAAGACCACTATCAAGTGGCCGCGGTCGCGGAGGCCTCCGACAAGGGCTACTACATGGGAGCGATGTCAACCCTGGAGGCGCATATGATCGTGCCGGGTCCGGAGAGTGCCATCGTCATGGCCGAAGACCCCATCGGGCGCGAGCTCTTCGTCACCACCAGCGCCGCCCTGGACCAGACGATCGAGTTTCTCGCGCCCAGCCTCGATCTCACTTCAGAAAAGGCGCAGGCGCTCGTCAAGAGCGGCGCGCCGAGCAGGGGAGCCGTGATGCGCTTGGCCGACCGGAGGTGGTACGAGTTCTACAAGCCGAAGTGGATCCAGGAAGAAACGCCGCCCCTGGAGGACGAAGTCAAAGCTCTTGCCGAATATGCGCTCGCAGCCTTCATGGTGACGCGCGACTTCGCGGTGGCCCACAGGGTGCCGATCGTACGGGATGAATAGTGCCTGACGACGCCGCGGCCCGAGCCGAGGTGGAGATTTGATGGCGTCCGAAAGATTGCTCAGGCATTAGGTTTCCGCACCAGGATCTTGCCGAGGGCCTCCACGACCCGATCGCGATCGCAAAGATAGAGGTCAGCGCCGCTGAAGGGGTTCAGCTCCAACACGCTGAGGCCGTCGTTGGTCAAGCAGATATCGATGACGTAGACACGATCGCCGACCGCGATCCGTTTTCCCGCATTCTCGGCAAACAGAAAGACCTCAGACGGAACTCCGGTGCTCCGACCGCAGCGGCCCTCGGCGTCGTAGGCCGACCCGGCGACCGGCACTCCGTCGACGACGACCAAGCGCCATTCCTGCTCCACGGTCCGCGGCGGGGCCAGGACGATCGGGAGGTCCAGTTCATCGTAGTAGAAACCGTGATCGAGCGCCTTCGGTGAGACTTCGCCACGTGTCAGCAGGCGCCCCGAAAAGGGCTTGAGCGCGCTGTCCGGGCGCACGAAGACGGCGTCGGCACAGGCCAGCGCCTCGAAGTGGCTTTCAGGATCGTCGCAGAACTGCCGCACGGTCGTGAAGGCATGTCTCCGGTTCAAGAGGCCGTCGGGCAGTTGCCGATACCAGCTTGAGCAGCGGAATGCCTCGGTATTGCAGAAGGCGCCGGGTCGCCAGGGAAGCGACCGCCGGACTCTGTCCGCGTTACCCAGGCTGCCGTGGAAAACGACGGATTGGTCGAACAGCCTCGGCCAAGCGCCATTCGACCACCAGATGTCGTCCCAGGCGAGGACATCTTGCCCGGCCGCTCTGGCGGCCGCCTGCAGACCCTCATGGCGATCATCAAAGACCTCGGCCTCCAGAACCCAGGTCAGGTTCTGCGCGGAGGTCATGGCGCCAGATCGCCCTCGGCTTCGGCCCAGGATTCAGAGCCCGACTGCAGCAACTCGTTCCGTCGCCACGATGTTCCCATTTGCGACAATTTCGTGTCGTTCCTAGACGAATGCTTTACCCCCGTGGTATAGCCTCCGCGTCCCACCAAATAAAAGCGTGTCGAAGCGACTTTGGTGTCCAGCGCGGCGGACGACGGCGGAGCGTCAAGCTTCGCACCTGCCGCAGCCGCCCTCCCGACACGGAGCCTCTCGTGAAAAGGACCTACCAAGCCTTCCCGGTGAAGAAGCTGCCCGCGGAACTGCGCCGCGGCCTGGGCGCCGATGGCGTCGTCGAGATCACCATCGAAGTTCCCGAGGCCGCGTCCGCCCGGCCCGAGGAAGAGGCCGACCTGCTCGGCCCGGCGGCACCCGAGACGCTGGCCGGTCAGGGCAAGCGGGTCGAGGACCTCTGCGCCCGGCGGAAGTTCTGGTAGCCCGGGCCGTCCGACCACGACCTCCTGGCCCAAACGCGGGACCGGCCGCCTAGAGCACGATGACATGAGGTCGAATCGACCTCTTGTCTGAATCGTGCTTTAAACTTTTGAAAGAGAGCGGGATGACATGAAGCCGGATTGGCTTCATGTCATCCCGCTCTAGTCGATCTCGCGCACCTGGTCGCTGGCCAGGAGGGTCTTAACGAAATCAGGCAGTTCGAGCCCGGCCTTGACCTTGGCTTCCAGCTCGGCCTCGGCTTTCCGCACCGTCTCGAGCCGGGCGATCACGGCGTCGACCCTGGCCAAGGGCACGACCACCACGCCGTCGAGATCGCCGACCACCAGGTCGCCGGCCGCCACCGTCACGTCGCCCAGGGTGACCGGCAGACCGACCGTCCCGGGGCCGTTGCGGGCCGGCGAGTTCGGGGTGACGCCGGCGCAGAAGCAGGGCAGGCCGACCGCGCGCAGCCCGACGATGTCGCGCACGTAGCCGTCGGTCACGACCGCGGCGACGCCGCGGTTGCGCAGCATCCCGTGGACCAGGTCGCCGATGACCGCGGTGGCGGTGAAGCCGTCGGTCCCGATCAGGATGACGTCGCTCGGCTGCGCGGCGTCGAGGGCGCCGAAGACCGCCAGGTTGTCGGCTGGCCCGGCGTGGCAGGGCAGGGCGACGCCGCAGAAGCCGGCCGCCGCCGGATCGATCGGCTTGATCCGGCCGTCGAGGGCGCCGCGGCCGTCCAGGCAGTCGACCACTTGGCCGGTCGGCACGCCGGTCAGGGCGGCGACCTGCTCGGGCCTCGGGCGCGGAAAGTTCCGCCGGATGGTCAGGAGCGGTGGGTCCTCGATCATGCTGCTCTTCCCTTTTGCCTTCGGCGCGCGCAGTTGCGATCCTCTTCCGGCAGACCGCAAGGATGAGGGCCCGGGGGATTTTGCGCAATGAGTGAGCGACCGCCGTCCTGGAAGCGCCGGGCCTACAACGTCGCCGCGCTGCGGGAGCTGGCGCGCCGCCGCCTGCCGCGTCCGGTCTTCGACTTCGCCGACGGCGGGGCCGAGGACGAGCGCACCCTCCGGCGCAACGAGGCGGCCTTCGAGGAGATCCAGCTGCTGCCCCGGCCGCTCGAAGGCGCCGCCGCGCGCGACCTCTCCCTGGAGCTCTTCGGACATCAGCTGAGCCTGCCGGTGGTCATCGGGCCGACCGGCCTCTCCGGCCTGTTCTGGCCCGACGGCGAACGCGCCGCCGCGCGGGCGGCCCGGGCGGCCGGGACCGCCTTCTGCCTGAGCCACGGCTCGGTCTGCACCCTGGAGGAATTGGCCGAGACGGGCGTCGCGCCGCGCTGGATGCAGGTCTTCGTCTATCGCGACCGGGGCCTGACCCGCGAGTTCGTCGAGCGCGCCCAGGCGGCGGGCTATGACGGCCTGGTGGTGACCGTCGACAACCAGATCCTCGGCCACCGCGAGCGCGACACGCGCAACGGCTTCACCATCCCGCCCCGGTTCCGCGCGGCCGACCTGGCAGCCATGGCGACCAAGCTGCCCTGGCTGCTGCGCCTTGGCCCGCGGCTGCCGAGCCTGACCTTCGCCAACTACCGGCGCGCCGGCGAGGACGGCGACATCAGGGCCCTGGCCGCGCGCATGACCGAGCTGCTCGACCCCTCCCTGTCGTGGCGCGACATCGACTGGTTGCGCGGGCTCTGGACGGGCCCTCTGATCGTCAAGGGGATCCTGCACCCGGCGGAGGCGGCGGGCGCCGTCGAGCGCGGCGCCGACGGCCTCGTGGTCTCCAACCACGGCGGCCGCCAGCTCGACGGCGCCGCCGCCACGATCGAGGCCTTACCCGCGGTCATCGCCGCGGTCGAAGGACGGGTGCCGGTGCTGATCGACGGCGGCCTGCGGCGCGGCGGCGACGTGGTCCGGGCCCTCGCCCTGGGCGCGACCGCCTGCCTGATCGGCCGCCCGCAGCTCTGGGGCCTGGCGGTCGCCGGCGAGGCCGGCGTGGTGCACGTCCTGGACATCTACCGCCGCGAGATCGACCGCGCGATGGGCCTCTGCGGCGTGACCAGCCTGAGCGGCCTCGGCCCCGACCTGATCCTGGGGGCAAGCAAGCCGAGCCGGATCGAGCTGCGTTCGCTAGCAAGCAGGAAATCCTCGGCTTGATCACGCTCCGAGTTGCTACGATGGTTCGGCGGTGACGGCGCGGCCCGGCTCGATCCGGGCCGCTTGCGGTCCAAGTTTGTGCCGAGAGCTCAGGTAGGGAGGGCGTGCCAGTGGGAGTCGACCTCTTCGCGGGCTCCTTGCAGCGCTATTACACCAGACACTGGGAGACTCCCGGCGGGGCCGCTGCGCGGGCCCAGGGCCTGGACTACCGCATGGCCTACACGCTGGAGAACGATCCGGCGCCGCTCGAAGAGCGCGCGGTCGCGGCGGGAGTCCGCGACTTCGCCAAGCGCCTGCAGCCGAAGCTCGAGCTGAGCGACGGGCCCTTCTGGAACGAGTCGCCGGATCTGCCCTACATGTCCCTGCGCCTGACCTACGAGGGCCTGGGCGCTCTCCTGCTCTGGACCGCGCAGCTCTACCGGCCCGACCTGCCGCGGCCGCTGCGCCTGCCCGCCGATCCCTGGCGCGCGCCGGCGGTCGCCGAGGCCGTCGAGGGCGGCTACTACGCCGGACCCATGGCGGTCTTCGAGGTCAACATGGTGGTGCCCGGCGGCGCGGAGCGGATCAGCAGCGAAGTCGATCCCCGCGGCCACACGCTTTCGGTCACCACCAGTGCCACCCTGAAGCAGGCGATCCGGGCGGTCGCCCCCAGCCTGCACCTCAGGGCGAGCTCCGCGGAGCGGATCGTCGAGGCCGGGCCGCCGCCGAGCGGCTTCGCCGTCGGCCGCCGCGGGCGCCGCTGGTTCGAGGTCTACAAAGCCAGGCGGCAGCGGAGCGAGCCGCCGCCCCCCGAGGACGAGGTCCGCAGCCTTGCGGTCTACGCCTTGTCCTGCTTCATGGTGATGAACCGCTTCGCGACCGAGCACGCGGTGCCGATCGTCCGGGACGACTGATATCTCAGGTGCGCCGACCCCACAGCGGCGCTGCCATGAAGCGGTCCCAGGGCGCAGTGTGGAACAGCGGCCCGGGGCAACGCCCGGGAGGTCTGGGCCTTCGCGCAGGACCTGGCCGGCCAGGTACTGAGCCAGGGCCCGATGATCGGAGACTGCGACACACTCGGCTCGATCCCGGGCGAGAGGATTGAAGTCCGCTTCACCGCCTTGAAATTTCCCGAACGCCGGAGCCGGGTCTACCGCCGTGAATTCTACTGAGCCTTCGCCGCGGCCACACTGGCCAGCAATACTCTGGCAAGCAAGACCGGGTATAGCTCCTCGGCAGCACGCCTCATGGGGGAAGATTCCGGTGGAAATTGCTGTTTCGGTTGTCGGCGCGCGGTCGATCTATGCCTTTGGACTCGTGATCGAGCGACAGGGAGAGACGGATCCGGTCATGGTCCTTCCCTTCAAGGGCGAGCAGGTGGAAGCCGCCGCGCCCTTGAACGAAAGGGAGGTCTTGGCGGCTGGCTCCGACGGCAGCCTCGCCGTCTGCGATGCCTCGACCGGGCAGGTCTTGCGTCGGGCCAAGTCGGAAGAACGCTTCCCGAAGCTCCGGGTTCTTCGCGGTGGCCAACGCTTCCTGCTTCTCAGCCAATACAAGCTCTGGGTCTGGTGCAGTGACCCGCTTGAACTCGAAACGCAGTTCAACGGATGGGTACGGCGGTCGAATCGCTGGCAGCTCTACGACTCCTCACCGCCCCCCGCAGGTGAAGACAAATCGGTGCTCGAACGCTGGCGCGAGGAAAGGCGAGCCTTGGAGTTCCAGCAGCTCGGCCTCAACCCCGAGTCCTTTCGTGAGTGCGCCGACGGCAAGCTGCTCATCGGCCGCTATTTCGATCTTCCCAGCGGCTCGTCGCCGTCCTACGGCATCTATCGGATCGATCCGAGCGACTGGTCTCTCGAGCCCTTCATCCTGCCCGAGACGCAAGCCGGTATCCTGAACTACTTCCGGGGTTTCAGTCCCTCAGGGCGCTATGCCATCCGCTCGGACTACCTGGCATTGCCCTACACGAACGGGCGCAGAGGTCTCAAAGGGCTCCTCGGCCTCGGGAGCGGCGACGGCTCGGAGGCGCATCGCGACGCGAAGTGGGACGGCAAGCTGCGATTCGGCCAAACGCTTGAGCTATGGGACCTTGCCGGTGAGCCGAAGATCGCGCAGAGGCCCATGGTCCGGATGATCGAGCACGGGCATATGCGCGGCAATACTCTCGGCGACGGTTTTGTCGGCGAAGATCGGCTTCTGTCTTTGGCGGAGCAGATCGAAAGGATCCACAACAGTCCAAACGGTACGACGGAGCTGGCTCGGTGGTTCGATCTGCCGGTCTCGCGAAGCCTGCGTCTGCTGCACGACACTGTACAGCAGGTGTACTGGGAGCCCGAGGAACGGGCTTTCTGGGTGCAGTTCCATCCTTCCGTCCTCCGCCGCGTGTCGCTCGAGGGCAACCTCTCGCCGCTGATTTCCTTTGCCCGCTGGTCGCATGAAGGCGACCCCTACGCCGGTCCCTGGCACGGATGTCGAGAGCTCGGCCTGGAATTCCTTTCGGACGGCCGTCTTCGTTTCGGTAGCCCCCGTGACGGCTTCGTCTGCTTCGATCCCGCGATTTGCATGGAGCAGGCTGGCGATATCCATGTCTTCGATGAAGACGAGGACGGGTTCGAGCCTCCACACGATCACGGCGCCGCCTTCGACGCCTTCGTGAACAAGGCCACGATGGTCGAGCAGCCGGTGGAGTCCTTCACCGCCGCCGGCGTCGAAGTGGCGCTGTCATCGTTGACTGAACAGGTCGAGACGCGGCTCGCCGATCTGATCTGGGGCGAGTACCTGCGGGTGCGTTTTGAACTCGACGGCGAGGATCTTTCGGAGGAGAGCTTCTATCAGAGGATCGTGGAGCAGGACCTCCCGGTCGGCGGTGCCCTGCGGAAGCTGATCCTGGCCTACCTGGATGGGATCGAAGGCGGCGAAGGGAAACAGCCCTGGTCGGAGGGGGAGGAGGGCATCGCGGCCTTCGGTCATGCGGTCCGGGCTTTGGTTCTGCTGGATCCCGGGTTCCTCGACGTCCTGCGACTCTATATGACGAAGCGGGACGGTGAGCACGAGTGCTTCTGCGGCGATGTCATCCTGCCCGATTTCCTGAAGCGGTACGGCTGGCGCGACCCCGCGGTCCTGGGCTTCGGCGTGTTCTTCGCCATCAACCGGATCTGGGGCGGCCGCGTCCCGGAGTCGCTGATCTGGAACGAATACGGCCTCATCGACGCGGCCTCCGGAATGATGAAGGCCGAGGCCTTCGCCAACCTCGTCCTCGCCGAACTGCGTCGCCACGATCTTGATCCGCAGTGGAACCACCAGGAACCGAAAACCGGCTACTATCTCTCAACCTTGATTGCGGGTCTCGATCAAGCTGACCGCTACCACAAGGCCTTGCGCGCGGCTCTTGAGGAGAAGTGTCCGGAAGCCTTCGTCTAGGAGCCTTCTGGCCGGGAAAGGTAAAGGCAGGACCTACTGGAAGCTGCGGCCGTAGGCTTCGTCCAGCTCGTTCTTCTCGACCTTGCCCGTGGTCCGCGGAGGTGCTTCACGGACAGAACGCACGATTTGATGGGTGAAGTCTTGAAACGCGATGATTCCGTCTTCGTTGTCCACCATTCCTATGAACGTGACGACATTGAGAACGTCTGTTTCATTGGCGTGTATTCGTCGAGAATAAGTGCGGAGTCCGCCGTCGAAAGGCTGCGCGGACAGCCTGGATTCCGGGACTATCCGAAGTGCTTCACGATCGAGGAGTACTCGCTTGACGAAGACCATTGGACGGAGGGCTTCGTCACGATCGTGCCGATCCAAGTCAAGCTGCAGGCCGGCCCGGAGGAATGGACGACCGTCCACGCGGAACTTCAGCACCACACCGACCGCTATCAAATCATAAGCTTTGAAGGCGAGAACGAAACCGACTGGCAGTTCAAGGGAGGCGATGTCGTCGCCTGCGAGGAGCGGGATGGCATCCTCTACGCTGTCGAATTGGCAGAGCGGAAGGAATAGTTTCGAGAGCCCGAGAGCGCGACGCGTCTGGGCAATCGGTGGTCAGGTCGAGCCATTCCAAGAACGCGCCATTCCAAGAACGCCAAGGACAGCGTCATTTCTGCGCGCCTGACCTTCATGGGAAGGCATCGCGATGCTCTTCCCGCAGCTCATTCTTCTGGACCTTGCCCATGGCGTTGCGGGGCAGGGTCTCGGCGGTGAAGATCCGCTTCGGCACTTTGTAGCCGGCGAGCCGGCCCTTCAGCCGGGCGATGATCTCGCTTTCCTCGGGCGACGGGCCGCCCGAGGCGGGGACCACGACGGCGGCCACCGCCTCGCCGAAATCCGGATGGGGCAGGCCGATCACCGCGGATTCCTGGACCCCGTCCAGCTCGTCGATGGCCTGCTCGACCTCCTTGGGGTAGACGTTGTAGCCGCCGGAGATGATCAGGTCCTTGGCGCGGCCGACGATCTGGACATAGCCGCGGTCGTCGATCCGGGCCAGGTCGCCGGTGACGAAGAAGCCGTCGGCCCGAAACTCCTCAGCCGTCTTCTCAGGGTTGCGCCAGTAGCCCTTGAAAACGTTTGGCCCCCTCAGCTCCAGCACGCCGATCTCGCCGGCCGGGACCGCGCCGCCGTTCTCGGCGCGGATGCGGACCTCGACCTCCGGCAGGGGCAGGCCGACGGTGCCGGCGCGGCGCTCGCCCTCCAAAGGGTTGGAGGTGATCATGCCGGCCTCGGTCATGCCGTAGCGCTCAAGGATGCTGTGCCCGCTGCGCGCCCGGAAGGCCTCGAAGGTCTCGGTCAGCAGGGGCGCCGAGCCGGAGACGAAGAGCCGGATGTTGCCGCAGGTCTCGGCGTCGAAGTCCGGCGTCGCGAGCAGCCGGGTGTAGAAGGTCGGCACGCCCATGAAGACCGTCGCCTCCGGCAGCCGGCGGAGGACCTCCTCGACATCGAAGCGGGGCAGCAGGATGATCCTGGAGCCGTTCAGCAGCGCCGTGTTGCTGGCGACGAAAAGGCCGTGGACGTGGAACAGGGGCAGGGCGTGGAGTAGCACGTCGCCCGCCCGGAAGCCCCAGATCCGGTGCAGGGCCGCGGCGTTGGAGGCCAGGTTGCCGTGGCTCAGCATGGCGCCCTTGGAGCGCCCGGTGGTGCCCGAGGTGTAGAGGATCGCGGCGATGTCGTCGGCGGCGGCCTCGGCGCAGCCGGCCTCGGGATCCAGGTCGCGCGCGGCCTCGGCCAGGCTGCCCTCGCCCGACTGGCCCTGGGTGAGGAGATGGGCGACCCCTGCTGCCCCGGCCACGTCGCGCAGCGCCGCCTCGGCCGCCGGGGTGCAGACGAAGACCACGGGCTCGGCGTCGCCCAGGAAGTAGGCGATCTCGGCGGGCGTGTAGGCGGTGTTGAGGGGCAGGTAGATCGCGCCGGCGCGCAGGCAGGCGAGGTAGAGGAAGAGGGCCTCGGCCGACTTCTCGACCTGGACCGCGACCCGGTCGCCCGGCGCGACGCCGAGGTCGCGGAGCAGGCGGGCGAAGCGTCCCGAGGCCGCCTCGAGATCGGCATAGCTGTGGATCCGCCCGTCCGGCAGCTCGATCGCGGTCCGGCTCCGGTCGTCGGGAAAGCCGGCCCGCAGCTTCTGGAAGAGGTTCTCGGACATGGCGCTCGCTTCCGGTCTCAGGCCGAGGCGGCCTGCAGGTAGGAAGGGGGCAGGGCGGTCACCAGGTCGGTGAAGACGTCGCCCTGAATGTTGACGTGGGCCCGCAAGCGCTGGGCGGCAGCCTCGCCGTCGCCGGCCAGGATCGCCTCGACCACCTCGCGGTGCTCGGCCAGCGAACGGTCGATGCGGCCGGGGTGGTGAAGCTGGAAGCGACGATAGGGCTGCAGCCGGTTGCGCAGGCTACGGGTCGACTCCTGCAGGTAGGCGTTCTGGGAGGCGGCGTAGATCACCTCGTGGAAGCGCCGGTTCTCCTCGTAGTAGGCCTCGGGGTCGCCGGTCTCGGCCAGGGCGACGCAGGTCTCGTGGCTGCGGGTCAGGGCCTCGCGCTGCTCGGGCGTGATCCGGCGCGCCGCCAGGCGGGCGCAAAGCGCCTCCAGCTCGGCCATGACCTCGAACATCTGCAGCAGCTGCTGCACGGTCATGGCCGCAACCACCGCGCCCTGGCGGGGCCGCAACTCGACCAGGCCGGCGGTCGAAAGCTGCTGCAGGGCCTCGCGCACGGGAGTGCGGGATACGCCGAAGCGGGCGGCCAGGCGGCTCTCGTCCAGGCGCGTCCCGGGCCCGAGCTGGCCCGAGGCGATCTCGCTCTCGAGGCGGACGCGGAGCGCGTCGGCGCGCCGGGTGGCCTGGGTTTTCGCCTTGGTGGCCAAGCTTGTGACTCCCGACTTTCTGATCAACCTTCAGCCTATCGCATGCCAGAACGCATCTCAAGGATGCAATTTCAATTTTTTTGTATACAAGGATGGACTCGCGCTCTCAAGCTCGCTAAGCTCGCGTCCAGGAAAGGCAAGAGCGGTTCACGAAAGCCGCCGGGCCCGGACAGGCAAAGCACCGGGCCGCTGTCGGAAGAAGAGGCTGGCGGACCGCCCCTGCGCGGTGCCGGCGCATCCATGGGAGGTAACGCATGACGTCTTTCAAGAAAGCTTTGCTGAGCGCCGCAGTCGTGGCACTCGGCGCCGGCTTGGTTGGTGATTGGGCCGGCGGGGCCTGGGCCGCCGACATCAAGCTCAAGGCCTCGCACCAGTGGCCGGGCGGCAAGGGCGATGTCCGCGACGAGATGGTGCAGATCATCAAGAAGGAGGTCGAGGCCGCGGACGTCGGCGTCGCCGTGCAGGTCTATCCGGGCAAGTCCCTGTTCAAGCCCAAGCAGCAGTGGGACGCCATGGTCAAGGGCCAGCTCGACATCTCGGCCTTCCCGCTGGACTACGCCAGCGGCAAGCATCCGCAGTTCAGCGCGACCCTGATGCCGGGCTTGGTCAAGAACCACGACCACGCCAAGCGCCTGAACGACTCGCCCTTCATGGCCGACATCAAGAAGATCATCGACGACTCTGGCATCGTTGTGCTTTCCGATGCCTGGCTCGCCGGCGGCTTCGTCTCCAAGAAGACCTGCATCCTGGACCCCAAGGACGCCGAGGGCCAGGTGCTGCGGGCGGCCGGGCCGGCCTTCGAGCAGATGCTCTCGGCCGCGGGCGCCTCGATCAACGCTATGCCGTCGTCGGAGATCTACCCGGCGCTGCAGACCGGCGTGCTGGACGGCGCCAACACCTCCTCGGGCAGCTTCGTGTCCTACCGGATCTACGAGCAGGTGAGCTGTCTGACCGAGCCCGGCGACTACGCCCTCTGGTTCATGTACGAGCCGATCCTCATGTCCAAGAAGTCCTGGGACAAGCTGGACGACAAGCAGAAGGCGGCCTTCGAGGCGGCCGGGCAGAAGGCCGAGGACTTCTTCTTCGACGCCGCCAAGGGCCTCGATACGAAGCTGGTCGAGGCCTACAAGAAGGCCGGCGTCGAGGTGGTCTCCATGAGCAAGGAGCAGCATGCGGCCTGGCTCGAGATCGCCAAGCAGTCGTCCTACAAGAACTTCGCCGAGAAGGTCCCGGGCGGCAAGGAGCTGATCGAGAAGGCCCTGGCGGTGGAGTGAAAACGGCTAAGTCCGGAGCACAGTCTTCCCCTCACCCGCTCGCGGCTCGCGCCGCTCCCACCCTCTCCCCGAGGGAGAGGGTTGAGAAGGCTTGGCGAGGCCGAGGCCGAGCCTTAGCCGGAGCTGGGTGAGGGGACGACGGCGACACGATTTGGCGGCATGGGCCCGGGTCACCGGCTGCTCTTTCACGGGAAGGACTCCTCATCATGGACCTCTTCGTCCAAGGCGTGCGGCGCCTGTCCACGCTCTGTGGGATCGTCGCGGTCGGCCTACTGCTGGCTGCCGTGCTGGTGGTCTGCCAGCTGGTCTTCGTGCGCTACGTGCTCGGCACCTCCGCGATCTGGCAGCACGAGTTCGTCACCTATTCGCTGGTCGCCGCGACCTTCCTCGGCAGCCCCTACGTCCTGCTGACTCGCGGTCACGTCAACGTGGACCTGCTGCCGCATTACCTCGGGCCCCGGGGCAGGCTGGGGATGGCGCTGCTGGCCTCCCTCCTGTCGCTGGCCTTCTGCGGGATCATCGGCTGGACCTCGATCTCGTGGTGGCACGAGGCCTACGTCAACGGCTGGCGGGGCGAGACGGTCTGGGCGCCGCGGCTCTGGATCCCATGGGCCGCCATGCCGCTCGGCATCGGCCTGCTCTCCCTGCAGTATCTGGCCGACATCGCCGCCCTGCTCACCGGTCGGGCGCTACCCTTCGCCGCCGAGGAGAGCCTGCCATGAGCCCCCTAATCCTGGGCCTGATCGTTGCCGTCGTCACCGTGCTGGTGCTGCTCTCTGGGGCGCCGGTGGCCTTCTCGCTCGGCTTCGTCGCGATTCTCTTCCTGGTCATCTTCGACGGCCTGGGCGCGCTTTCGGTGGTGCCCGACATCTTCTACGGCGGGCTCGACAACTTCGCCCTACTGTCGATCCCGATGTTCATTTTGATGGGCGGCGCCATCGCCTCCTCGCGGGCCGGGGCCGACCTCTACGAGGCGCTGGACCGCTGGCTGACCCGGGTGCCGGGCGGGCTCATGGCCTCCAACATCGGGGCCTGCGCGATCTTCGCCGCGCTCTCCGGCTCCTCGCCCGCGACCTGCGCCGCCATCGGCAAGATGGGCGTGCCCGAGATGCGCCGGCGCGGCTATCCCGCCGGCCTGGCGACCGGCTCGATCGCCGCCGGCGGCACGCTGGGCATCCTGATCCCGCCCTCGATCACCATGATCGTCTACGGCATCGCCACCGAGACCTCGATCGGCCGGCTGTTCATCGCCGGCCTGCTGCCAGGCCTCATGCTGACCGGTCTGTTCATCGCCTGGGGCCTGATCAACGCGCGCATCCAGGGCCATACCTTCGCCCTCGGTGACCGCCACTTCTCCTGGCGCGAGCGCTTGGAGGTGCTGCCCAAGATCGGGCCCTTTCTGCTGGTCATCGCCGGCATCCTCTGGGTGCTCTACGGCGGCGTCGCCACCCCCTCGGAGGCGGCCGGGGTCGGGGCGGTCTTCTGCATCCTGCTGGTCATGGTGATCTACAAGCTGCGCAGGCCGCGCGAGCTCTGGGGCGTGCTGCGCGACTCCATGCGGGAATCGGTGATGATCCTGATGATCATCGCCGCCGCGGCCCTGTTCAGCTACATGATGTCTTCGCTCTTCATCACCCAGTCGCTGGCGGAATGGATCGGCAATCTGGACGTCAATCCCTGGCTGCTGATGCTGTCGATCAACATCTTCCTGCTGATCGCCGGTTTCTTCCTGCCGCCGGTGGCGGTGATCCTGATGACCGCGCCGACCCTGGTGCCGATCGTCGAGGCCGCCGGCTTCGATCCGATCTGGTTCGCCGTGGTCCTAACCATCAACATGGAAATCGGCCTGATCACGCCGCCAGTCGGCCTTAACCTCTATGTCATCAACGGCATCGCGCCCGATGTTAGACTCCAGACGATTCTCTGGGGCGCTTTGCCGTTCATGCTTTGTATGATTCTGGGGATAGTATTGCTGTGCCTCTTCCCCGGCATCGCGCTGTGGCTTCCGGAGGTCTTGATGGGACCAGGACTCTAGGCGGCAGACATGGGTGACATCGCGAACGAGAACTTCTTCGATCGGGCCCTCGGCAACCTCAAGACGGCTTGGCGCGACGTCGCCAGCGGGGCGGCGCGCACTCTCGGCCTGGCGATGCCGCCGGACGCCGCCGACCCCGATACCCTGACCCGCCTCATGACCGACTGCCTGCTGGCCCGCGGCGGCGAGGTCTCGGCCCGCCTGCGTGCCGCCGAGCTGGGCCAGGCTTACCTGGAGAGCGACGCCGCCGGCCGGCGGCAGTTCCTGGAGATCCTGGCCCGGCGCTTCGCCACCGACGACGCCGCGGTCGAGGACGCGATCATCGCCTACCGTGCAGCCGACGACCTCAAGGGCCGGCTCGTCGGCCATCACCAGCTGCGCCGTGCGCTGCAGCCGCCGCGGGTCAAGTTGCTCACCCAGTTCAACGCCTTGCCGGAAGGCGTGAAGTTCCTGGTCGATCTGCGCGCCGACCTGCTGCCGCTGATCGCCGAGGACCCGCTCCTGCGCGACCTCGACCGGGACCTGCGCGAGCTCTTGACCTCCTGGTTCGACCTCGGCTTCCTCGACCTGCGGCGGATCACCTGGGATTCGCCGGCCTCCCTGCTGGAGAAGCTGATCGCCTACGAGGCGGTGCACGAGATCCGGTCCTGGGACGACCTGCGCAACCGCCTGGACTCCGACCGCTGCCTCTTCGCGCTCTTCCACCCGCGCATGCCCGAGGAGCCCCTGGCCTTCGTCGAGGTCGCCCTGGTCCGGGGCCTGGCCAGCAACGTCCAGGCCTTGCTCGACGTCACGGTGCCGACCGGCGACCCGGCCGAGGCCGACACGGCGATCTTCTATTCGATCTCCAACACCCAGAAGGGCCTGCGCGGCATCAGCTTCGGCGAGTTCCTGATCAAGCGGGCGACTGTCTGGCTCTCCCAGGAGTTCCCGCAGATCAAGAACTTCGCCACCCTGTCGCCGATCCCCGGTTTCCGCGCCTGGCTGGAGGGCGCCGGCAAGGAGGCGGTGCCCGGCCTCCTGACCGAGGAGGAGAAGCTGGAGATCCGGATCGCCGCCGGGACCGAGGCGCCGCAGGAGGCGCTCGTCAGCCTGGTGTCCGAGCCCGACTGGCCGAGCGAGCCGGGCGTGGCGCGGGTCCTGGAGGCGCCGCTGCAGCGCCTCTGCGCACGCTATTTCCTGGAGCGCCGGGACGGCGGCCAGCCGATCGATCCCGTGGCGCGCTTCCACCTGAAGAACGGCGCCCGGCTGGAGCGGGTCAACTGGCTGGGCGACACCTCGGCCAACGGCCTGCGCCAGGCCTGCGGCATGATGGTCAACTATTGCTATTTCCCGGAAGAAGTGGAAAAGAACCACGAAGCCTTCATGAGCGAGGGCCGCTTGGCCTTGGGCGCACCGGTCCAGGGCCTGCTGCGCGGCTGGCGCGACGCGAAAGGCTCACCGATTATTAACCGCCGACAGAGAAAGTCCTGACAAGGGCCAAGCATGGTTGCGCACGCTGCGCGGAGGCACGATTTGCTCGCAGGCGCCTGTACCGTCAAGAAATCACACAGCTTCGAAAGCGTGCAGGCCGTGGCCCGGGCGCTGAAGCCGAGTTATCCGGTCCACTGCGTCCGGCCGGAGGTGCTGGAGGACTCGGCGCGCCGCTTCGTCACCCTCTTCCCCGGCCGGGTGCTCTACGCCATCAAGTGCAACCCGCATCCCCTGGTCCTGGGCGCGCTCTACCGCGGCGGGATCCGCGACTTCGACACGGCCTCTCTGCCCGAGATCGCGACGGTCGCCGATGCGGTCTCCGATGCGCGCTCCTACTTCATGCATCCGGTCAAGGCCCGGGCGGTGATCCGCTCCGCCCACAAAGTCTATGGCGTGCAGGTTTTCTCGGTCGACCACCTCGGCGAGCTCAAGAAGATCTATGACGAGACCGGCGGCGAGGGCGTGGTCGCCGTGGTCCGGCTCAGGACCCCGCCGGCCGACGGCACGCTCTACCACCTGGCGGCGAAGTTCGGTTGCGAGGTCCCGGAGGCGATCGAGCTGCTGAGCGAGGCGCGCCGCCTGGGCATGCAGGGCGGGATCTGCTTCCACGTCGGCTCCCAGTGCATGACGCCCCAGGCCTACACCCAGGCGCTCGAGATGGTCGGCCGGGTGATCGAGGGCGCGGGCTTCGATCCGCACTGTGTCGACGTTGGCGGCGGCTTCCCGGCCGACTACGTCAGCCACAAGACGCCGCCCCTGGAGGACTTCATGGACGCGATCCGCGCCGGCGCCAAGGCGATCGCGCTCAAGCCGACGGTCGAGCTCTGGGCCGAGCCGGGCCGGGCGCTGGTCGCCTCCGGCTGCTCGCTGCTGGTTCAGGTCCAGCTGCGCAAGGACAACCAGGTCTACATCAACGACGGCATCTACGGCTCGCTGTCGGAAATGAACCAGGTCAGGATCAAGCCGCCGGCGCGGCTGCTGCGCCTCGAGGGCGCGGTCGCCGAGGCCAGGGAGCGCTTCACCATCAACGGTCCGACCTGCGATTCCCTCGACGTCCTGCCGGGCGAGTTCGACCTGCCGGCGGACCTGCGCGAGGGCGACTGGATCGAGTTCGACCAGATGGGCGCCTATTCCAACGCCCTGGCCACGCACTTCAATGGATTCCATCCGGAGACCTTCGTGACCGTGCACGACACTCCGCCCAGCCGGCTCGGATGATCCCGCCGGGACCAAGCGAGGCCGCCGGCAGCCTGGCGTCTGCCCTGCGCGAGCGCTTCGTCCTGGGGCTCTCTGCCCAGGGCTTCCACAAGGTCGCCTACGGCGAGTGGGGCGACCCGGAACGGCCCGAGACACTGCTCTGCGTCCACGGCCTGACCCGCAATCGCCACGACTTCGACCTGCTCTGCCGGGCGCTCTCGGCGGAGTTCCGCATCGCCTGTCCGGACGTCGTCGGGCGCGGCGGCAGCGACTGGCTGCGGGATCCCGCCGGCTACGGCTATCCACAGTACCTCTCGGACATGACCGCTCTGATCGCGCGCCTGGGCGCCGAGCGCCTCGACTGGCTGGGCACCTCGATGGGCGGCCTGATCGGCATGATGCTGGCGGCCCAGCCGGGCACGCCGATCCGGCGGCTGATCGTCAACGATGTCGGCCCCTTCATTCCCAAGGCGGCGCTGGAGCGCATCGCCGGCTACGTCGGCCGGGACCCGCGCTTCCCCGACCTGGCGGCGGCCGAGGCCTACTTCCGCGAGGTCCACGCGCCCTTCGGCCGGCTGAGCGACGCGCAGTGGCAACACCTGACCCGGCACGGCGTGAGCGAGGACAGCGGCGACGAGGCGGGCAGGGGCTTCCGCCTGCGCTACGACCCCGGCATCGCCCGGCCCTTCGCCGAGGCGCCGCCGGAGGACGTCGACCTCTGGGGCCTCTGGGAGCGCATCGCCTGCCCTGTGCTGGTGCTGCGCGGCGCCGAGTCCGATCTCCTGACCGCCGAGGTCGCCCGGGAGATGACCCGCCGGGGCGCGCAGGCGACCCTGGTCGAGTTTCCGGATTGCGGCCACGCGCCGGCGCTGATGGACGAGGACCAGATCGCCGTGGTCCGCGACTGGCTCCGGCACGGCGCATAACGGGTCGAACCGGATCTTCGGTGCCCCGGCCGATCCGATGGCCGGTTGCGACCGGGGTCCCGGGTCGGTCGCTGCGCCAACACGAGTTGACAGCGCGCCGCTCTTTCCCACCTAACGTGATCGGGAAGAGCGAGCGATCGAACCGCTGTGCCGCGCATTGCGTCGGCTCAGGCCGCGAAGACGGGTCGCCTGACTCTCCCGCGTCGGGGAGAGAAGGCATGGGGGGAATGACCCGCCGCAAGGTCTTGACCACATTGGCCCTGACGCTTGCACTGTCGGCGAATGCCTGCGCGCTGGATACCCGCTACCCTGCGCATCAGAATCCCGCACCACCCAGCCCTCCTGAGGAGGCGCAGATCACGCACCGGGTCATCCTGATCGGGGATGCCGGCGAAGCCGAAGCGGGCGACCCCGTCTTGGCCGAACTGCGGCGTGTCGCGGCCGAATTCGACAGTGCGCGGACGACCATCGTCTTCCTCGGCGACAACATCTATCCCGACGGTCTGCCGCCCGAGGACCACCCGCTCCACGAGGTCGCCAAATCGCGCCTGAAGGAGCAGATCGATGCCGCGATCGCGAACGGCGCCGAAACCGTCTTCGTCCCGGGGAACCACGACTACGGGCGGGAGGGCCAAGCGGCGCTGGTTCGGCAGGCGGACTATGTCAGGTCTTTAAGCGGCGGCGGCGCGGAACTGCTCCCGCGCGGCGCCTGTCCCGGGCCCATCGTGCGGGACGTAGGGCCGCGGCTGCGGCTCATCTATCTCGACAGCGAATGGCTGGTTCGCAGGGACCGGCTTCATCCCTGCGCCGCGGGAGATCCCGACGCCGGGATCGATCCGGCGCAGGACGTCTATGACGCGCTCGATGCTGCGCTGTCCGGCGCCGAGGGTCGCCTGGTCGTCATCGCCGCCCACCATCCGCTGGCGTCCTACGGGATGCATGGCGGTTTCTACCCCTGGCAGGTCCACTTCTTTCCGCTTTGGAACCAACCCGACCTCCGGGGCACGCCGGTGCCCTATCTGCTGCCGCTTCCGGTCCTGCCGTCCCTGGTCTACGTCTGGCCGAGGCAGGCCGGTCTCTACACCAGGGACGATCTTGCGCACCGGAACTACCGGGATTTCATCGAGAGGTTCGATGCCGTGCTGCGGCGCCATCCAGATGTCGAGGTCGTCGTGGCGAGTGGGCACGAACACAACCTGCAGATCCTCTCGCACCGGATCGAGGGTGCCCCGGACGTGCTGCAGATCCTCTCGGGCTCCGGCACGATCTATCCTCCGACGCCGGTCGGCGTGGCGGAGAACACGGTGATGGCGAGCCCGCGTTCGGGCTTCGTCGTGCTCGATGTCCTGAAGACGGATGACCCCACGACAGGTTCCCGGGCCTTCGTCGAGGCGATCGAAGTCGGGCCGTCGACGGTCGAAGACAAGGGTTCGGCCTCGCCGAGCCTCTACCGGGACTTCAGGATGTGGCTGCCGGTCCGGCGGTCGTCGGCGTCGAGTGCCGCACGATCCTCTCGCTGACTCTCCGCTCCGAGACACGCAAAATCCGGGGTGCGTTCTCGGACCAATGGGATTGGCCGCGGCTGGCGGCCATTGCTCCGACCCGCGGGAGTTCTTGCGGAGTCCGCAGATCCGGGTTCCAAATCTTCACGATTCGGGCGCGCAGCCCTTCCATCGGAACTCGCCCTTCGGGCCGAGCGGCGCAAAGGGATTCCAGGCGACCTCCCAGAGGTGGCCTTCCGGGTCGGCGAAGATGCCGGAGTGTCCGCCCCAGAAGGCGTCCTGGGCCGGCTTGACGACCCGGCCACCGGCCGTCTCGACGGCGGCCAGGACGTGGGCGACCTCTTCCTTGGCGCGCACGTTGTAGGCCAGGACCATGCCCCGGAAGCCCTCGCCCGCGGGCGGCACCTGCGCGTCCTCCGCCAGCTTGTCCCAAGGGTAGAGGCAAAGGGTCATGCCGTGGAGGTCGTAGGCGACGATGCTCGCGGCTTCCTCGCCCTCGTTGGCGATCCGCCAGCCGAGTCTCTCGTAGAAGGCGCGGGCGGCCCCCAGGTCTTTCACGCCAAGGGTGACGATGCTGATGCGCTGCTCCATGGGCCGAAGTCCTCTCTCACCCGGCGCGGGTCCGGCAGTGCGGTCGGGGAAAAGGCTCGTGCCGCTGGCCTTGCCCGCCGGGACTCCCCATGTCGTGATCTTACGACGTGTTGCGCTCAGGACAGGACCGCAAACTGAACGACCACGGCAAGCAGCAGTTGGGTGCCGACGGCAAGGACCGCCCAGACGTTCACTTCGCTCACGCTATGCTCCCTGTAGGACCGCAAGAGGATCGTAAGAAAAGAACACAACATGAACATAGAGGATCTTTCAAGGCCTTTCTCTAAGGGGCAGGAGCGGCCCACGGCGGCCGGGGCGGGGGCGAGCTTCGACCCGCCGGACTTCGTCGCCCGCTTCCCCTGGCTCGGCGGCGATCTGCAGACCCTGCGCAACTTCATCGTGCGGCCGCGGCCGGACCTCTCGCCCTGGCCCGCGCGGCGGGTCGAGCTGGCATTGGACGACGGCTCGGGGGACCGCCTGCTGGCAGTGCTGCAGGAGAACGCCGACGGGGCCAAGCCGCTGGTGGTCCTGGTCCACGGCCTGACCGGCTGCCAGGACAGCTTCTACGTCCTCGGCACGACGCGGCTTCTCCTGGAGCAAGGCTATCCGGTGCTGCGCCTCAACCTGCGCGGCGCCGGGCCGGGGCGGCCGCTGGCCCGGCGGGGCTACAACGCCGGCAGCAGCGCGGACCTGGCCGCGGCCCTGCGGGCGCTTGGGGCGCAGGACGGCCGGCTTCTGGCCCGGGGCCTCGCCCTGGTCGGCTATTCCCTCGGCGGCAACATCCTGCTCAAGTTCCTGGCCGAGGCGGGGCGCGAGCTCCCGGTCGTGGCCGCCGCCAGCGTCTCGGCGCCGATCGACCTCAAGGCGACCCAGGTCCGCATCATGGCGGCGCGGAACCGGGTCTATCATGCCTACCTGCTGTCGCGCATGAAGGCCGAGCTGCTGGCCACCCCGGGCGGCGTCCTGCCGGAGGTGGCGACGAGGGCACGGCGGGCGCGCAGCGTCCTCGCCTTCGACGACACCGTCGTCGCGCCCGCGGCCGGCTTCAACGGCGCCGAGGATTACTACGCCCGCTGCTCCGCTCAGGGTTTCCTGCCCGCTATCGAGGTCCCGGCGCTTCTGCTCCACGCGCGCGACGATCCCTGGATCCCGGCGGCCGCCTACGATGCCGCCGCCGCGCGGGCGCAAGCCAACCTGCGGATCCGCTTGGCGCCCGGCGGCGGCCATGTCGGCTTTCACGGCAAAGGCAGCCGGGCTGCCTGGCACGACCGGACGATCGCCGCGTTCTTCGATCGATCCATGGCGGACTGACGGCGCCTTCTCGAAAGACCGTCCTGGACAGGCTGCCGCCGTTGCGTTTTCCTTGAAGCCCGGTGGTATTTCACACACATCACAGTTCAGGGCTGTGCATAGCGCCGGCCGCAGGCGGCCGGCGATGCGGCCGCAGCAAAGGAAGGGGAGAAGGATGACACTGAGGATTGGCGACACGGCGCCGGACTTCGAAGCCGAGACCACGGACGGCCGGATCAAGTTCCACGATTGGGGCGGGGATTCCTGGGTGATCCTGTTCTCGCATCCCAAGGACTTCACGCCGGTCTGCACCACCGAGCTCGGCTACATGGCCCGGCTCAAGCCGGAGTTTGACCGGCGCAACACCAAGATCATCGGCCTAAGCGTCGATCCCGTCGGGGACCACGAGCGCTGGGCCCAGGACATCGAGGAGGTGACCGGCGGCAAGGTGAACTACCCGATGATCGGCGACAGCGACCTCAAGGTCGCCAAGCTCTACAACATGCTCCCGGCCGACGCCGGCGACAGCTCGGAGGGCCGCACGCCGGTCGACAACGCCACGGTGCGCAACGTCTTCGTGGTCGGCCCGGACAAGAAGATCAAGCTGATCATCGCCTACCCGATGAGCACCGGGCGGAACTTCGACGAGATCCTCCGGGTCCTAGACTCGATCCAGCTGACCGCCAAGCACCAGGTCGCGACCCCGGTCAACTGGCAGAAGGGCGAAGAGGTGATCATCGTCCCCGCGGTCTCCGACGAGGCCGCGAAGGAGAAGTTCCCGGACGGCTGGAAGGCGCCGAAGCCCTACCTGCGGATCGTCCCGCAGCCGAAGGACTGATCGCTCATTCAAATGCAGGCCGCGAGCCGTTCCGGCCCGCGGCCTGCCACGCCATCGGCTCAATCGGCCTTGCCGCGCTCGGACAGCCAGATGCCGCCCAGCACGAGGCCGAGTGCCACGGCGTGGAAGGCCTCGAAGGGCTCCTGCAGGAAGACGACGGCGAAGATCGAGGCGAAGACCGGCACGAGGTTCACGAAGACCCCGGCCCGGCCGGGCCCGATGAGCTGCACGCCGCGCATGAAGCTGAGCTGGGCCAGGAAGGAGGGGAAGACCGCGACCAGGACGACGATCACCCAGCCGGTCGTCGTCGGCCAGGCGAAGTCGCCGAAGGCGGCCTCGGCCAGGGCGAGGGGCAGGGAGGTCGCCAAGGCGGCCATCGCCATGATCGCGAAGAGGCCGAGGGAGGAGACCTCGGGGCGCCGACGCAGGCCCACGGTGTAGCCGGCGTAGAGCAGGCAGGCGAGCAACATCAGCAGGTCGCCGGGATTGAACGCCAGGGCGGCCAAGCGGGCCGGCTCGCCGCCGGAGGCGACGGTGGCGACCCCGACCAGGGTGACCAGCACGCCGGAGAGCTGCAGCGCCCGGACTCCGGTCCGATAGGCGGCAAAGGCGCCGAGCAGCACGAAGACCGGGATCGAGCCCTGGAGAATGCCGATGTTGACGGCGGTGGTCGAATGGGCGGCGACGTAGAACAGCGCGTTGAAGGCGGTGAAGCCCAGGGCGCCCATGGTCAGGACGAAAGGCAGGCGCCGGCGCAGCAACGGCCAGTCGCGGCGCAGGGCCTCACGGGCGAAGACCAGGAGCAGCAGGACCACCCCCAGCCAGCGCAAGGCGACCAGCGCCATGGGCGAGATCTCGCCGACCGCCAGGCGGCCGAAGACCGCGTTCGCGCCCCAGCAGAGGGCGGTGACCGTGAGCAGAAGATAGGCCTTGCCGTTGCTGCCGATCCGCGCGGGCGCTGTGCTGTTGGTCGTCATGCCAAGTCCGAAGGCGAAGCGGGCATCGCGCCCGAATCCGGGCGCTTGTCGCGGCGCCGTCGTCTCCCCCGTTCGCCGTGAAGGCGGGCTTGCGGCCCTGCGCCTAGGTGTGACCTCTCCGGGCCTGGGAGACAAGGCCCGCGCGCGCATGGCAGCCTCCCGGGAAGGGAGTCACGCGCCGCCTTCCGGCTCGCCGCGCGTCTTGGCCCGATCCTGGTCGAAGAAACCCGTCCAGCCGCGGTAGACGGTCAGCGGCGAGAGCGGGATGCGGAACATCTGGGTCCGGGTCGGCGAGGGGCCGAGGCGCTCCGGCACGGCGCAGAGCCACCAGGCGACGAGGTAGGCGCCGGCGCCGAAGATCACCCCGCCGGCCGCCTGTCCCAAGAGCACGCCCTCCGGGCCCAGCCAGGCGGCGCCGAGCCAGACCAGGGGGATGGTGCCGAGCGTCGCCCGGCCCCAGTTCGACCAGGTCGACCAGAGCGGGCGGCCCAGATTGTTGAAGGCCGCGTGGGCGACGAACTGGGCGCCCATGAAGGCGAAGGTGACGGCGATGAAGCTGGCGAAGAAGCCCCAGACCGCCGCCGCGCCGGGGCTGGCGCCGAAGGCCGCGGCGATCTGGTCCTGCAGGAGGAAAAGCAGGCTCGCCGAGACCAGGACAACCGCGGTCGAGAGCAGCAGGGCGTCGAGCAGGGCGCGGCGTATCCGCGCGAAGCTGCCGGCGCCGTAGTTCTGCCCGATCACCGGGCCGACCGCGCCCGACAGCGCGAAGATCACGCCAAAGGCGACCGGGATGATCCGGCCGACGATCGAGAAGCCGGCGACCGCGTCGTCGCCGAAGGCTGCCATGCTGGCGGTGACGTAGGCGTTGCCGACCGGGGTCGCGACGTTGGTCAGGACCGCCGGCCCGGCGATGGCGGCGATGCGTGCGGCGTCGCGGCCGAAGACGCGGGCCTTGAAGCGGCCCAGCATCTCGACCCGGACGACCACCCCGTAGGTGCCGGCCAGGAAGACCGTGGCGCGGGCCGCGAGCGAGGCCCAGGCCGCCCCGGCCACGCCCAGTTCAAGGCCGAAGATCAGAATCGGGTCGAGCACGGCGTTGACCAGTCCCCCGGCCAGGGTCGCAGACATTGCCAGCCGGGCGGCGCCGACCGCGCGCAGCACGCCGCCCGAGGCCATCGCCAGGGCGAGGACCGGCATCGACGGCACGATGATCCGCAGGTAGGTCGCCGAGAGCTCCAGGGCCCGGCCCTCGGCCCCCACCAGGCGCAGCAGATCGGGGATCGCCAGCCAGACCAGCACCGCCAGCGGGACCGTGACGATCAGCGCGAAGAGGCTGACGTGGACCACGTAGCGCTTGGCTCGCGCGGTCTCTCGGGCGCCGACGGCGCGCGCCACCAGGGCCGCCATGGCGATCGCCAGGCCGATGCAGATCGAGGTGGTGAAGAACAGGATCGAGCCGGCATAGCCGACCGCGGCCGCCAGCTCGACCTCGCCGAGCAGGCTGAGGAAATAGAGGTCCACCAGGTCGACGACGAAGAGCGCCATCAGGCCGATCGAGGCGGTGGCGGTCATCACCGTGATGTGCCGAAGGATCGAGCCTTCCAGGAACTTCGCCTCGGTCATTCCCCCTTATGGCGCAGAAGCGGACAAAGGTCCCGGCGTTCTTGCGCCGACTGCCGGGAAGCGCGCTTGCACGGAGCAAATGTTCATGATATGTTCTTTTTGATGAGATCGCAGAGCAAGGGATGGGGAGCCACCATGAGCAAGCTGGATTTCTGGGCCGTCGTCGCGGTCGGAGCGCAACTGACCCTGGCCGCCGTCGTACAGATCGCGGTGCTCTCGTGAACCGGTTTCTTTCGATTCTTTAGAGGGTTGCTTCGTTTTCTTTGACGCGGTCTTAATGTGAATAGGAGATGACCACACCCCGCTGTCATTGCCGGGGCGCGTAGGGGGGCGTAGCCCAGTGCTTCGCACCGCTTCGCGCGACCTGGCAATCCATGGTGCAGACGGCACGATGGATGCCCGGATCATGTGTGGATGGCCCCCGCCTTGCCAGGGTTTGTTTTGCGTTTTGGCGTCGGTCTTTGCTTGCGGTCATGTGTCCGGCCTGTTGTCGCGGCGGTGAGCCGCAGGCCCTGATGGGAACCGTGGATCGAGGCCTGATCAAGTCCGCGGGGTTGCTTGGCCCCTTGACCCGGGTAAGGCTGCTCTCGATCTGTCGCTTCACCGACCTTGCCATCACGCCTCTTCACCCTCGCAAG